>JBGSJT010000040.1:0-2975 GCA_041741715.1 Pirellulaceae bacterium
CGCCCGGGTTGGTTTTCAGCCAACTTGGTGCATCGACGGGAGTCGAACCCGTGACCCTCAGGTTTTCCACCGAGCGGCCGACATGGTGCAGTTGGAATTAAAGATTCGCAACTGCAGCACGTGGACCGCTCGACAGTTCAAGACCTGATGCTCTACCCGCTGAGCTACTTCAATCGGTGTTGCCTTTAGAACCCGTTCACGGAACACAGTGCGCCAACTGCCTAAAGGCAGGGCAGTCTGCGCCGCCGGAACAACATCGACCAAATGCTTGCTTTTTACATTCGTTTCACTACTGACATTTGCTGCTCTTTCTGAGCTGCCGAATGTTGCGTGTTAACGCACGCAATGTGAAGCAGGAATGCAGTGATTCGAACACTGTCCATCGGCTTTGGAGGCCGAGTCCGCTCCCAGGCGAACATTCCTGTGTGCTAGAATGAGAGAGCGTTTAACGTGCATTTGGTTCGGTCTTGTTCGGATTGTCTTTCGTGAAAACTCTGGCCTTTGATTCGTTGCCTCCATTTGATGGGAGTCTGACTCTTGATGAGATCCTGGGCGATCTTGAGGTAGTCACGACCGGTGATCATTGCTTAGTTCGAAAGACTAGTTTTCTTGCGATTTGCTCACTGAAAACGGCGAAAGTGAGTTGGTGCGTAACTCGGAATGCGCCGGTGGGAAAGAGGGACCCATCAAGTGACACTTTTTCCAGCTTGCTTTTTTGGGGTACAAAGCTCTGGATCGGTTTGAATGACCAAGTTGTTGCTGAGATCTTCTACGACGAACCAGAAAGCGCTAAGTTGGTTGCGCGATGTATGCGGACCGGCAAGGTACTATGGGAGTACGTGCATCAACGACCTCCGCTTGAACCATGGGCAGAGGAGAAACCTGCATGGCCTGGAGCGCCCCAAGAAGAGGCTTTTGTGTTTCTCGCACGCTCCGAAAATAATCTTGTGCTGTGTTTACACCGAAGAACCCGATGCTCTGGAATGTCGACTTCTGAGTTCACCGTTTTTGATACACCACCGTTTCAATGTCAAACCGAACTTTACTCGTTTGAGCCGACTTCGGGGGATTTACGCTGGAGCAAAGTGCAGATTGGCCTGAGGCTAAACAATCTTGAATGGAAGGATTTTAAGGGCCTGTGGGGCAATGATGGACAAGCAGGATGGCTGGATCTTGATTCAGGAGTCGCCTTCACTATTGAAATGGGAGGATGCTGTTTCGGTATGCCCATCCTTTATGGAAAATTGGGTTACTTTCCTTGGTTCGACAAGAAGAGCAAACGTATTGGTTACATCCGAGCGAATCAACGTATGGAGGTGGATTGCGACTATAGTTGGACTGAGAAAGGCGCTCGAGATATCAGAGCTTGGCCGACCAGCAGCGGAGTTGCATTACAAGTCAACGACCAAAAGGTCATATGGACAAATACGGGCGAACGAGTTTGGGAACAGCGAGCGAAGCCCTATGTCTATAACGTTTTTGCAACAGATGATAGTGATATCTTCGTCGCAACAGATGGAGCCGGAGGGCGATTGCTCGGTTTCGATCGCGCTGATGGGCATGAGACATTGAATTTCAAACCTGTTTTTTGCGGTCTGGGGCATTCGCACTTCTTTGAGGACGCTCAGATAGCAGTGGCATCTGTTGCAATGAAGAAGTCTCATTGGGTGCCATCGAAACTTCTGATTTTCAACACCGAAACCAAATCAATGGACTTTGTATCCAGTTGCTGGAATATTCTTGGCCCATGGTCGCGAGGAGTTGTCTTCGTTAGTGGCGAAAAAGATCGACGGATATCATTCCTAGACTTGAATGCATTAAGTTAGGGGGCGATTGTATTCGCCCCCTAACAAGTCAGCTTAACCTTCGAGCTCTACTATCCAGTAGGCTTCGCTAATGAACTTGGACCAGCTCTTCACACGATTCATTCGATCGGCGTAGATCGGCTTCCAAGCTGGACGCACTGGCTCCTTGCGAATTTTCATGTGCGCCTGAGCCGGAGTACGGTCAGCCTTTCGCGAATTGCAGTCGACGCAAGCCAACACGCAATTCGTCCAGCTTGACTGGCCACGCTGTGCACGCGGTACAACGTGGTCGATCGTCAACTCCTCGCCGCCTGGCTGCTTTGCACAGTATTGGCAAGTCATCTTGTCGCGCTTAAACACGTTTCGGCGGCTGAAGGTTACCGACTGCGTTGGCAACTGGTCGAACTTGGTAAGCGCGATCACTTCCGGCACGCGGAACTTCTGACGCACTGACTGAATGAACGGTTGGTCACGATCTGGCAACAACTGGCTCCAATCGCTCCAGTCAAACAACTGGTAGTCCACCGGATCGACTACCTTAGCTGAATCGTTCCACAGTAGGATCAATGCTCGGGCTACCGTAGCCACGTTGATCGGCTGCCAGTTGCGGTTCAGTACCAGCGTCGGACGCTGGAGCGTCGGGCTCAAGTCCATGAAGTTCGTCGGTCGATCCAGAGTTGCGGTGTTCACGGCAATTAGTCCATGTGATATGAAGTCCAAAGGGCGGTGTAAGCTGTCTAAAAAGGGACGTGCGTAAGTAAATGGTTGTTCACGCATTCGATGAAAAAACGCTCAACGAAGTATTGGTCAGAGGTTAGCCCGTCCGAAAATGAGCAAGCGGACGGTGCGGGGTTTGAACCCGCTCAATCTTCCGATTGACTTCCATGTACTCCGAGCCAGCAGTTGAACATATATTGATTCACTTGACGAAATTGTGGACAGAGATCCGGCCCGAGCTATTTACTACGAGCGGGCCGGGCGGGCTTCGAACCTGCTAAACCATGTACTCCGAGCCGGTAGTCAAGTGAGTGTATGTAAAATGATCGACGAAGTGATGTGTCAGAGGGTTTACGGCGCTCTACCACTGAGCTACGGCGCAATGTTTGAAAACAAAGTCGCGCCGGTGGGACTCGAACCCACGACATCCGGCTTATAATGCTGTACTCCAAC
>JBGSJT010000041.1:0-5963 GCA_041741715.1 Pirellulaceae bacterium
CAACGATTTGGAAACCCATTTTCGAAGACTGGTTTGTCAACCAGAAGGATCCAGCGCTGCATTCCTCAGCTGGATATGCCCTCAGGAAATGGGGGATCGAGGAGCCTGACCTACCTAAATCTTCACCCACAGTTGATCCTCCTCAGTGGCAGCATATACAACAGGGACTAACACTTATCAGAGTTAATCCCGGCGAGGTCGAACGACTTCCGCCACATGGTAGTCTTGTACTTGACCATGCTTTCCAGATCGGAGATCGCGAGGTCTCAAATGCGACATACACGACCTTCCTGAAGGCGACATCGTATGGAACCCCTGAACAATTACGTGAGTTGGCGAGCTATGAAAACCGCGATGCGAGTCAGCCTGTTGGCGGAATCAATTATTTCGATTGCATGAGATTCTGTAACTGGCTGAGTGACGAGACAGGATTGCGAAGTTGCTATTACGAATCCGACGCGGGCTGGAGGTTCAAAGATGAAGGCGGCTTCCGGTTGCCGACGGAACAGGAATGGGAGTTTGCGTGTCGTGCAGGAACCAAAACGCCTTATTCGTTTGGATATGACGAAACCACGTTGACAACGTATGGCTACGGATTCTTCGACCCTTCCTCTCCGTTGCCGACTGCCTGTGGGAGCACGAAGTGCAACGGCTGGGGTTTGTTTGACCTTCATGGCAACGTTGCTGAATTTTGTCAGCGTTCCGAATCCGAGCCGCTGAAGGAACAAGCATTGGAGTCTTTAATACCCGGATTTGACCCACGGATAGTCAATGTTCGGGGGGGCGCATGGGGAATTGATCGGAATCAAAATCTCCAGTCACATGCTAACTGGCAATATGGGGTTTCAAAAAAGTGGAAAGGTAATGGTTTTCGCATTGCTCGAAGCCTGACTTCTGACAGCGGCACCTCAAATTAGAGGCGCGGCTATTCGGACTTTACATCTCAAGCACCACCACGTTGTTTGGAGGGCGTCCAGAGTTCAATCTGGTATTTCCGTCATGCGCGACCATGTGATTGACTCGGCCACGCCCAGTTGGCAGCGTGTCAATCCATGAGGCAGCGCTATGGGCTTCAACCATTTTCTCTAGCTGCGTCAAATCGCCATTCGTTTGGAAATTGAACATCAGCAAAAATGCTTTTAACTTCGCTTAGTTGGTCTTGCCATTCTTGCGGCGAGTAACGGTCTGAGAGATGGAATAGAATCAGCCGATCGACACGAGCTTTGGAGGCGATGCGGCCGACGTCTTCGGATACCAGGTGATGGCTTCGTTCCGCCAACTGGCGGTCGCTATTACGGAAGTTGTTTTCGCAAACGAGCGTGTGGCAGCCAGATAACCAATCGACAAGTTGAGTTTCTTGCTCGGCGTCAAGGGAAAAATCAGTCAAGTAGGCGAAGCTGTCTCCAGGCGAGGTCTTAAGCAGCCGACGTCTAAGGTCTTCAAGTTTCCAAGTTCCGTCCTGCAACGCGATGTCCGTACTTCCCGGCAGCGACAAGTCTTTTACAGCCTGAAGCCAGGGACCAGGCAAAACGCCCATTTCCCGCATTGCCTGCTCGCAGATGTTCAGTCGAGGCACTTCACGTACGTGGTAACCGATGCTCGGCGTGCCGTGATCCAACTCAATTGCAGTCACTGCAAATTGTTCTGTGCGATAAACGTAGTCGGATGATAAATCCTCCTCCACTACGTGGGCCGTCAAGAATCCCTCGCGACCATATCGTACAAATGCTCTTTGCCGGTCGGCACACAGCTCGTGAATAACAACCGAGCCGATAGCATCGTCGACTAAGTTCCAAGTAAAGCCCTGCAGTCGGTGCCCGAGTATTTTCCCTGCATCTGCGGGACCAAACAGTCGAAGCGGACCGTTGGGGCGGTTGAAGTTGTGGCGAAACAGTGCATCGAAGCCAGCAATATGATCCATGTGAAAGTGCGAAAAGAACACGGCGTCAATTGAACGTAGCTGACTAACGGACAAATCCTGCAGGCAGCCTTCCCCACAATCGAACAACAGTCGCGAATTGGCTGCCCCAGTGTTTACAGATGCCAACACGCAGTTGTCGCGTCCTGGATCGCCAAGTATTTGGAATTCAATGGTCATTCAGTAAGAACCCTTTGATGCGTAAAGATGCGATTCAGAACCCCATTTGAATTCAACTGCTGTCAATCAACGTTTCGTCCAGATCCAAGATCAACAGCTTTCTTTGATTGGATTGGTTCATCGATGTTACTCTAGATCCCGCATGTCGTCACTTTCTTGATCGGTATACGAATTGCTTACGATCTGCCCTGTCCGCGACTGACGACGCATCCGCGCTACTTTGCTGCTGGTACCCCGATAGGCCGCATCGATCTTACCGGTCGAATATTCCGCGGTTCCTTCTGCGTGGATTCCCATGGCCCCTGCCTCCGCGAAAGCATCTTGGTTCGCTCCTAAGAACGTAAAGTGCCAATTGTATTCGCGTTGTTGACGTTCAATCATGTCCTTGATCTGAGACTTGGTGAACTCGTGGCTGGAATTCTCCATCCCGTCCGTAACAATCACAAAAATTATCAGTCCGGGTCGGTCAGCCTCATTTAACGAAGAAAGCTTTTCGGAAGTTTCATTGATTCCTCGACCAACCGCATCCAGTAAGGCCGTACACCCACGAGGTCGTAGCTCATACTTTGGTATGGCATCGAGCGACACACCGCTGTGTACACATTCATACTCAGTGTCGAATTGAATAAGAGTTAGTAAAGCCTCACCAGGCTGCTGTGCTTGTTCCGCAATTAGGCTATTGACACCGCCTTCTGCGTCGGCACGAATCGCGTCCATGGAACCGCTTCTGTCGACGACAAGTGTAATCAACCCTTTGTCGTATCGCATGGGCCTCTCCAATCCTCTATTTAGTGTCGATTGTGCATTCGCTGATGGACCTTTGTAACTCCCGGGGGGTTCACGTTATCCAGGAAGCCGTCCTGAATAGGGCTGCAGCCCAGCAAGTCGAGTTCGCTCTGTAACTCGCAAACCATGGAACTCCACCGCCATGTTCGTCCATCAGGGGCACCAAATTCTATGCAATCTCTTGAACTTTTGGTCGACTCTCCGAGTTTTAGTCGATCCCCGTTGATATCGAGCGGGCCGAACAGAAGCTCGCCGATTTCCCCAAGCTTGTCGGTGGCCGCGCGTTGGTGTGAATGACACCGGTGTCCGGAAAAAGGTGCGGCTCCGTTAATCCGTACCTCGCCTTTTGTACAAATTGACCGCCACAAAACCTCGGAGGTTCATGGGGGAGCGTTATTTGGGTTAACAGATTGACCGCCCAGCGTTGGAATACGCTGTGTAACTCGAGCGTTTTGCGAATTTGCAGTTTTGTTGGCGGTGCACATGCAAATCTCCCTAGATCCTTATACGGGGGCAATCTTCGGCGATCGAATCCGCCAGGCGCGAGAAGACCTGCTGGTAGTCGCCGGAATGAACATTTCTGATGGTGAGCCTGTCAGAAACCAATACGAGGAAGCAAATATGAAGTGCTTGGGCTATGTGACTCATCTCTGCGGCGAGGTCAGTTCTACGGGTCGTGTCGCACTGATGTCCATGGAAAACTACGTTGGCGTCTTGGCGCAAAGGCTGCAGGAATGGCTGCCGAGCGGTGAGGACCAGCTGTCCTGGGAGATTATTTGCTCGATTGCCTTGCTTCCCGGGGGAAGACTCATCATCGATGTAGATACCAGCAACCATTTTTAAGGGCAGGTCATGTCTAGGCAGCTAGAGGCGGTAATTGCTAACGTGCCGAGACCGCATGTGATTGAAGGCCCTGTCGCATTCTGTATCTACTACAGATTCAACCTCCCCTCCGAGCAGCCGGCGAGCGTCGTTGCCTTCAGTAAACTTGGCTGGCAAATTGAGAAGCAAGGGTTCGATAAGGCGCTGATGCGAGCGGTCGGCTTGCGAAATCGAGGAGCGATTCAACATGCATCAATTCTCCAGCGACTCGATGGTTGGGTTCGCAAGCTTGGGGTCTGGCGTGGCGGACAAGAACAGCTGTCTGAGCGTGAAGTCCATCAGCAACTGAGCGACTGGCTCGCGCAAATTGAGGATACTTCGGTTTCGATACCGCTTTCGGAATTGCTGCGCGAAGCAAAGCTCCAGCCGGATAACGCTGCATGTCATATCGCGCTAGGAGCAAAGTTTGCATCTCAGCCAGACTGGGAGAAGGCGGTACAGTATTATTCCGAGGCAATCCGTCTGTGCCCGCGTTTTGCAGAACTGTACCAAAGGCGCGGAAGCTTGCAGCTCGGCCTTGGCAACAGTCAGGCGGCTCTCAGCGATTTCAATGCCGCGTTAGAGCTAGCACCATTCATGCCTTCACTGTACGAGAGTCGAGCAAGATTTTTCGCTGGACTGGATGCCTGGCGGCAGGCGGAGAACGACTTGAACGAAGCGATCAGGTTAGCACCTCGTGACCCGGCGATCTGGATGGCACGTTCTTCGATACGCTTAGCAATGGGCAACCGGCCTGCAGCAATATCCGATCTCCAAGCAGCGCTCGAACTCGACCCTCACGCGGGTTACGCGCACGTGCAGCTCGCCACGATCTATAAGCAAGCAGGCGTGGTAGATCTGAACCGGTCGATTGAGCACTCATCGCGTGCGATTGAACTTTTGCCCTGCGGTATTCAACCAGCCTTTCACGTCGGAGGTACGAGAACTGTGATCGCGAGCCAGTGGAAGGTCAAAGATAGAGCAACACAAACGCTGATGGAACTGTTTTACCGGAATCTGTGGCAGAAGAACATGACCAAGCTCGATACACTGCGCGAGGCACAGTTGACCATGCTTGCGCAATACGACCCACAGAATGGTGAATTGACGCGCGGACTCAGGACAACTACGCTAAAGATCGTTGGAGACAGGAATACGCCAATAAGCAACGAGCGTCTAAGTCGGGTCGATCCAGTTCTTTGGGGCGCAATATAGCTCTCCGGCGATTGGCGCTATGAACGCGCCAGGTCTGTTTCGCAAGATGGAGTTCCTAAATTGTGTTTGCTTCAGTCTCGAATTGTGGAGACTGCCTGCTGAGCCAAGCTGGAATCTCGCTGTGTGACCGATTGGCGAGGCTTACGCGTCGAAAATGCACAAGCGTACTTACAGCGGGGGCAGCACGATGGGAATTGATCGTTCTGTTCCAACAGCTGCGATCTCGGGCGACGGCACAAGCAGTAGAGCAGAGTCGCCCACTGAGAAACAGAATAGGGTTTACGACGGGATGCGGTAATTGGGGTCGTAAATGAAAAGCTGTAAGTCCTATAAGTTCGGATGCAGTCCCGATTGCCACAATGATTTCCGCACAGGTATTCAAGATGTCAAAGTGGTACCCAACCCGACTAAAGATAATATCTTGTTTGGTTGTCGGTCCACTATTCGGGCTTGGACTTGCCGCAGAGTTCAAGGCCGATCCACCTGGATGGATGATTGCCATGCTAGCATTCTTGGCGGTGCCGGCGATGGTCTTGCTCGCACTGCTCCGGAAAGAGGAGGCAGAACGCCAAAGTGTATCAGTCAACGATCAAAGCGATACCAATCGAGATTTGCTCTATTTGTTTAGGCCATTCCGGACCTTTAAGCAGCTTGTTACGGCAATCGTCAAATTCCAAAGAATACAGATGGCAGCCGCATGCGGAGTCGCTCTAATAACTCTTGTTTTTTATTTCTTCACGCTCGCCATGGTGTCATATGCTGTCACGGATTCGGTATGTAAACACGTCATTGAACCGATTCGAACTTCTCAAAACATGCAAGAGTTCTTGGCCCACATGCAAGAAGTGCGGAAGGAACGCCGAAGGACTCCATTTAACCTTGCGCGACTCGCTTCGTCGTTGAATAGACCAGTTCCAAGCTTGCTCGTGACAGTCGTTGTTGTGGGAATCTTGGCAATACCCATGGCGCCACTGTTTACGCTGCCAGCTCGCGCAATCCGCAA
>JBGSJT010000042.1:0-2828 GCA_041741715.1 Pirellulaceae bacterium
GAACCAAGCCGCGCGACCAACCATGGTGTTGCGCCAAATGGCTGCTTGGATGCAGCCCAACTTGATCTCGTGAACAGGACGCATACGAGATGCCATCGAATCTCTCAGATGTTGGTACTCAAGAGGTAAAAATCTCAGACCTCAGTTGGTCTTCAACAATTTTCGCTGCTGGTGACCAGAACTGAAGCCGATGTTGGGGGCATTCTGTGATCAAGAATTGAGTGCCGCGCCCGAACAAGCGTTGACGGGTTGGATGTAGATTGCGAGCTCGGCGCGCACAACCTTACGCCAACTCAAACAGACTTTTTGCCTTCAGTGCCAGTCGACTTTGGCGCGGGGGAGCGGTCCAAAACCTTCAAAGCCGCGTCGAGCGATTTAAGGGAAGATTTGATTTCGCGCCGTTCAATATCGAGTTCTAACAAACGCTTGTTCGCCAATTCCTTGGCGCGTTCTAGTGAGCGTCGAGCGTCGTTGAGGTTGTTTGCCATAATTCTCCGCCGCTTATCTATCTCGTTACTGTGGAATTGAGTTTGTTTGACACCCGCCTCAGCCAACAACGCAGGCAGCGCACCAACTTCACCTTTGGTTGATACCACCGGCAGCGAATGAGTCGGTTTTCCCAGTTCGGCTTGGCCAACGCTTGCCTGAGTCAGCTTATCGTTCATGGTGCATCCATCCGCGTGCAGTCATCCTCTGCGATTGCATCAAGCACCCGGCTTGTCTGAAATCGCATCCGGTGAGTTTTTCCACTGCCGTACCCTAACGCTGAATAACGTCCTTTGTCCAGCGCTAAATGCTATGTTACGAATGATGCGGTTAATGCAACCAACATGTGTCGTGAATAGCCGGGGTATGCATCATTAATCCAACCGCTGCTCGCAATGCCGAGCAATACGTGTCATAACCAAGGCTCGCTGTGCCTCATGAAGTTCTCATTAGGCACGTCAAAGAACATTTTGCTTGACAAAACTCGACCATAGAACGCCGTAGTTGCAACGCGCCGTCTAAGAGCCAGATTGCTGGCTGCCATTGACGCGTTTGGTTGATCAAGAAGAATAGCAACTGATGTGAATGGCACGAGCTTGTGAAGCCGTGAGCGGTTTTGGCGCTAGCCACCGGTGCATTTATTGGACGTTCTCAGTAGAAATACCGGTGGCTAGCGCCAAATCCGCTCAGTTCATAACACTTAAACTCGTGCCATACGCAACTGATGTCTGTAGTACTGTAAGAATGGTTGGGTGACACGTGAAAGTGATACTTGCCGAAAAACCATCCGTGGCCCGTGAGCTGGCTGCCTTCCTCAACGCAACTTCGCGGCGTGACGGCTACTTTGAAGGCAACGGCTATCAAGTCACATGGGCTCTGGGGCACCTCGTCGAGCTGAAGGAACCCTCTGACTATGACCCATCATTGAAGACTTGGTCGCTGGATACACTGCCGTTCATCCCCGATGAATTCGAGTTGAAGTTGCGGGATGACAAGGGAACCAAGCAACAATTCGCGATCGTGAAGCGACTGTTTCGTGCGGCGGATGGACTGATTTGTGCTACGGACGCGGGCCGTGAAGGCGAACTGATCTTTCGCTATATTCTCTCGCTCACAGGCTGCACGCGCAAACCAACCCAACGGCTTTGGCTCAGTTCACTCACACCTCAGGCCATTCAATCTGCCTTCCGTTCGCTGCGGCCGTTGGCGGATTACGACAATCTGTATGCCGCCGCCAAATGTCGAAGCGAAGCCGACTGGATCGTCGGTCTGAATGCGACGCGTAACTATACCTTGCGTTATGGAAGTGCTGGGATTCTCTGGAGTCTGGGGCGTGTACAGACTCCCGTGTTAGCCATGATCGTACGCCGCGACGACGAGATTCGGACGTTCAAGCCGCAGCCGTTTGGGGAGTTGATGACGAACTACCGCAAAGTGTGCTTTCGCTACACGGGTGATCGCTTTGACAAGCAAACAGACGCTCAGGACCTGCTCGACCGGATCAGCCACCATCTGCTGGTGATCCAAAAGATCGAACGAAAGCCCGAGAAGTCGCTACCACCCCAGTTGTTCGACTTGACGGAACTGCAGCGTGATATGAACCGTCGTTTTGGAATGTCAGCCGCCAGCACACTGCAGAGTGCCCAGTCACTTTATGAAGCCAAGCTGATCACGTATCCCCGCACCGACTCGCGCTACCTCAGTACGGACATGCAGAAAGAGGTCCCAGGAATCTTGCGGCAGCTGCAGTCAATCAACCCCAATGAAGTGTCCAAGCTTGACCTAAAGGCGCTCCCGTTTAGTGGGCGAATAGTCAATAACCAGAAAGTAAAAGACCACCATGCAATTATCCCAACCGGTGCCGCTCCGGGAGCATTGTGTGACCAAGACCAGAAAGTCTACGACGCGATCGTAGTGCAGTTCATCGCAGCATTCTATCCGCCGTGTTTGAAAGAAGTGACGACGGTCGATGGTATCGCCAATGACGTACCATTTCGCGCCCGTGGTGTGCGACTGGTCGAGCCCGGCTGGACCGAGTTGTTTCCTCGGAAGTCTGTGGAGCCGGATGGGGAGGACGAGCAGTCGTTGCCGAGTTTTGCGCCGCGTGAGAGTGGACCCCACGAGCCCCATATTAAGCCGGGGCAAACGACCCCACTCAAACACTTCAGCGAGAACACTCTGCTGGGCGCGATGGACACCGCAGGCAAGTTGGCTATAGTCAGAGAAATAGGGGTCGTAAAAATAGGGGATGCCTTGAAACTGGTGTTTTTCCCGAAGGCACCAGTAAGTGGAAGGTCATCCCCATGGTAAATAAGAGAGCATATAAGCGAGTCAGCGTCAAC
>JBGSJT010000043.1:0-93533 GCA_041741715.1 Pirellulaceae bacterium
GCTACCATAACCATTTGCGTGTCAAACGGACTCGGCTGACATTGTCCTTCAATGACACGACCAGCAGTCGTTGTGATGAATCGATCGGCAGTGGTTGACCATCGGCAGCGTGCGCTAGCCAGCCACCGTCGTTCCATTGTCGAATTAGCAATTGCCCCGCTTGGGGTTTGGGCAACTGAACTTCCAGCACGTCGCATTGGTGCCAGTGCCAATTCACTACGTCGTCGCTGGGATCTGCGGCGGTACCATCCAGTTGCAATTCGCACATGGGTACTGGATCAGCAATCGGCTGCCACGAAAACTGCGTCGCAACGTTGGCCGATCGTTGGCGAACCAGTCGGTGAGTGACTCCCAATTCGCGCAGCACGCGATCAAGTTCAGGTTGTCGCGTCGATAGTTGATCCTGTCGACTGAGCCAACTGCGCAGCGCGGACAATGAAGCGGATTCAATCGACTGCGTGGCACTCAGGCATCGTACATCACTCAGGGCCGACAGCTTGCCGAGCAAGAATGTTTGTTGATAGTCGGCTTGAACTTGTAGGAAATCTTCTGGCGACACCTGAGGCTGGTCGGCGAGTAAATCGGCTTGACCACGGTCGGCCCATACAAACGGCTGTTGACGATCGTCGTCAGCGACCGGAATCGAAAAGTTACCCGTCAACTCCGGCGGGGCAATGAAGCTGACCCAGCAACTGGCACACAGTGTCATCTCAGCCAGAGTAAGCAGAGCGTAAAACTTGGCTGGGAACTTCAACGACACAACGCACAAGGGCAAAGTGAATGCGAACATCAGGGCCCGTGCCAGTGCATTGCCGACTGGCGGCCCAAGCCAAGTATCAGGAGCCGTGGTGGCGAGCCATTGATCAAAGTCGTTCGCATAGATGGCCAGCAACCACACAGCAAACGCACCCATAACACCCAACGCCGATAGAAGTTGTACGGTTCTCTTGAGTCGCGGTGTCACAGGCTGAGCAGCCTGGATTTCGATTCTATTTAGTTGGTGTGCGGCCAGCAGACTACAGGCCGCTACGAACCACACACTCCATTTGGCAGGGTAGCGAAACATGTCGTAGGCAGGAATCACACTGCTCAGCAGCCAATACACACCGCTCACGGGATCAGCGGGCAGATGACTGGTCCAATCCCGCAGGCCCAATCCACTCAGCAACTCGCGCAACAGCCACACTGGCGTATAGTTTCCCAGCGCAGCCAGCAGAGAAAAAATTACCACGACTAAGAGCGGCTTCCTAAAGTCGCTGATCGCTCCACGATCAATGCTCTTGCTTTCTTTGCTCATGATTGCGGCGCGCTCCGTGAATCTAAGCTTGGATCGCGCACCGCATTGGAGCATAGAAAAAATAAAACGTCCGAACGCTGAGCGGCCCACGACATTGACTACAACCGGCAGCACCAACAGGCATGGCAGACAGCCAAAATAGAGGGCTGGGATCCACATGCGACCTTCGGCCGGTAGAGCCGCGAACAGTCGCGAGTTGATTGGCAAATAGTCACCCCCCACGGTTGGCCAGAGTACGGTTACTAAGTACCACGGCGATAGACTGAAGTCATAGATGCGATGTTGGGCTGGCTCACTCGACGTTAAGACTGCATCTACGAGCGGTAGTCCCGTCGATTTCCCAGGGCTCACATCTCGAGCCCGTCCGCTGTGCACCGCATGTCGCCAAGCGGGAATGGTTTGAATGGCAGTCAGCGCAGCGAACAGAGCTCCCGCGCAAATAAAAGGGGTCAGGCCTCTTTTTCGAGGACTCAGCCCAACACACCATGCGCAGCCATGCATCAACCCGCCGATGATAAACGTATTGACCGCAGTATGTGGATCTCCAGCCAGCAGCATCAGACTGCAGACAATGGCAAAGATCAGGCTAGCACGTATCGATTGCGTCTTTTCACGCAGTGAGTGAATGAGCGCTCCGGCGGCGAAACCAATCCACGCCGCGCTACAGAGATAGATCGGATTGTTGTGCTGGAAAAACACCGGGCAGCTCAGGCAGTAGCTGATTGCTGCTAGACACTGCGCGTGCTCACTCAAATTCAATTTTGCAGCCGCGTAGCGCATACCCGCCGCCGCGATCAGCAGATGCACGACGATGAACAGTGAAAAACACTGTGCAACGCTTAGCCCTGGAGTTAGCCAGAGTATCCGCAACGGATAGTAAAGCGCCGCGCTCGGCTGTCCCGCCACGGAGACTCCCAAGCCTTCGTTGGGATTCCATGCCGGAAAGAAATTCCCTTGTTCCGCACAACGATCTAGCCATACGGCTTGAGGGTAATAAAAATGGTACGCATCGCGAAAGGCTGGGACTTGCGACCAGAATAGCCCCGGTGAGAACAACCACAGCAGCCCCACCACCAATCCCAACCATAGCCAGCCGCACGATAGGGATTTTGGCGCTGGCTCGCGTTTCTGTTCGTCTGGTAGTGACTGCATTCACACAACGATGGGTTACGACATTTGCTTTGGCTACAGCCCGCACGTGCGGCCGATCTTCTCCATTCAGCTTAGTCGACGCGCATTAATTGACCAAGTGAGTGGAAAAAGTGGGGCACTCTTGCTGAGTGTGACTTGGTGATGCCAGACGAAGTCGTGGCGCTGGTAGTCAAACACTGCGGTTTCCACTTATAACCGAGTTCTCGATTGCCGCATCGTCAATTCCCCGAATTTCGATCGCCAAAGCAAACCCGATTAGTGAAAAACGAGCGCTGGAGCTGATGGGACGAAACTCGCAGAACGATTCAACAGAATTTAGCAACCAGAGCTCTCAACCGTAACTCGACGATGCATCAACGAGGAGCCAGTCCTGACAAAACGTTGTTACCGTTCACCCCCTTATTCCCCCTTGCTTCTCTGGACCCACTTACGCGATATGTGCCGCCAGTCGCCGATCCTCATCCAGTTGCAGTAGAGCTGGATTGCAAAGGTCGCCGACTGAGCTCATTCAAATGCAATTCAAACCTAGTTAGTTCAGGTTCTACGTTTTTTTCTCTGATTCTTCGAACGAAACCTTGATGTAAAGTTCCGCCAGTCGGAGCCGACAACCAACGGATTCAAGGTTGATCTCTTGATGCGGTTGAGTGAATTCAGTCAATAACCAACTCCCCGTCGTTTGGCGTGTGTAGAGTTCCGCGTGCATTCGTTTCTGGGCGACCAATAAGTAATCTTTTAATGACGCGAGTTGTCGGTACTGTTCAAACTTGGGCCCGCGATCGTAGGCTTCGGTCGAGTCCGACAGGATTTCGACGATAAGCTGAGGGTTGAGCAGGACATCGCTCGCATCGTCGAGAAACTTGGGATGCTCGCAAGTGACCGAGACGTCGGGGTAGGTGTACAACCCCGTCGGAGTCACTTTGACTTTCATGTCACTCGGATAGACCTCACAATTACGGTCGCGCAGCTGAACGTTGAGTGAAGTTCCTACGTTCATTGCGATCACGTTGTGGTGTCGCGTAGCACCGGCCATTGCAAAAACTTCGCCGCCGAAAAACTGGCTCTTGTGTTCCGCTTGTCGCTCTCGAGTCAGGTATTCCGCTTCCGTGAGGTAAGTTTTCGGAACGCTGGACATTGAAATACCCCCTTTCGCCGGAAAGAATTTACACAATAACAAGCTGCCATGTTCCATTGTAGGTCATCTCAGCAAGCAACCACACCGACGCTGGCTACGATGATCACGACTATCAGGCATTGCCAGGTGGAAAAAGACCAAATAACGCTTCCGCCTTTCGGATCTCCAATCGACGTTCGTGATTGAATCGCAACAACTCGGTCGTTGCTCGACCTATCGCTGACTTTCCCACAATCGTTTGACCGTCGACCTCAAAGTGCTGCTCCCAGCTTTGGTCGCGAGGATGAAAAACGGGCACGACCGCGCTGGTTGTGGGATCGCACGCGTCAATTCGATCGGATTTATACAAGTTCCAACTGGGACACGCTAAAGCCAGATTCCCTAAAACCGTTTCTCCGCCTCGCGATTGCGGGAGAATATGTTCAACGTGGAAAGTCGCGCCCTGTAGCGCTTGGTGCATTCTGCAATACTCGCATCGATCGCGGGCTCGAGTGCGCACTTGTTGATCTTGGCTAGCCGCAATCAAGGCTTGCGTCCCAGCATCCGCAGAGCCTCCGCGCGAATCAATGCAATTGACTCACTCATCGCAACCATCGACTCAAGCTCTTCTCGCTCAGTTTCTGACAACTTCCCTTCATTGTTTCGATCCATTAGTCGTTGCATACGACGATTGGTTCGGTCCGGAAATGAAAGTCGACTGACCGACTCAACCCAATCCGGTGAGGCATCAATGGTAGACATTCGAGTTTCCCTTAGTTGCAAAAAGATGGTGTGTTGCTCTATTCTAAACCATCCAATGCATAGTTGCCAATCTGCGAAAGATGGGTCTGTCGTTCGCGGGTGAGTGACAGGCGACGTGGGAACTTGCTTGCGTGTCGAACCTCCGAGCTTTGCGTCCTGCAGCCATCTTGGATTCCCGTGAGCGTCAACGACTCAAAACTTCTGCTCGCGACAAGAGAATAATTCAATCTGCTGAGTACTTGCACTTTCATCACGCACAGGCTCTCGACTGAATTGAAAACCGCCGAACAATGGTTGGTCTGTCCACGCAGTAAAGCATTCGATTCGCTCTGCGGTCAGAAGTTTTATTTGGACGCTCCCAGCGTTATCGCATTGATAATGCAAAACAGCGCCATCGGAGGTCCGAACATTCAAGTCTGCGTTCGCGACTGGCGTATTATCATGAACGATATTGAAAACGGGTAACCAGACCTCGAATCGGTGACCTTCTAATGTTACCTCAACTGGCTCGCTCGAGTTGTTGTTTCTAATCGACACTAAGATCGATGGGTCCTGCGCAGGCTCCCCATCAACATCCAGAACCTCGCCTCGAATTCGCATCGCCAAGTTGTTCAACTCGCCGCGAATCCAACCTTACGTTCAGCGTCAACAGTTTTGGGTAGCCATCCGTCACGCTCCTGCCGATGCAAGATCGGCGGTGATCGATGGGGGGGCGAGATATGTCGAAATTTAAGCGCTGACGCGTGCTAAAGCTCGGGCGCGATTGATGGCCTTTTCACGAGCAGCTTTGACGTCGGGTTGGTTGGTGGGCATTTCCAATGCGTTCCGCATGGCTTCGGAGGCGGTGGCAGACGTAATGTCACTGGCGGTGATCACTTTATCCGTCAAGACGGATACGACGTTGTCCGCGACCTGTACAAAGCCACCTTCGACAAAGTAATTCTGCTGCTGCCCACCGGTCTTGATGCGCAACAGGCCATAACCCATCCGTCCGACCATGGGACTGTGGCCACGGAGTATGCCGATCTCGCCGTCAAACAAAGGCACCGTTACCGATTCGGCGGTAACGTCGAGTTCGGTGCGCTCGGGGGTCACGACGACGCATTGAATTGTGCTCATGGTTGACTCGGGAGTGATGGAGTGATGGAACGAGCTGAAGCACGTGGCTACTTTTTGGCGAGCTTCTTGGCTTGCTCTTCAGCTTGCTCAATGGCACCGACGTACATGAAGGCGGGCTCTGGCAAGTGATCCCACTTGCCGTCGCAGATCTCTTCAAAGCTGCGAATAGTGTCGGCCATGCTGGTGATTTCACCGGGACGGCCAATGAACTTTTCTGCTACCAGAAACGGTTGTGATAGAAAGCGCTCGATGCGGCGAGCGCGATGCACGACCATCTTGTCGTCTTCACTCAATTCATCAACACCCAGAATGGCGATGATATCCTGCAGTTCGCGATAACGCTGCAGTGTCGTCTGAACGCGACGCGCGACGTTGTAATGGCGATCACCTACGTACTGTGGATCGAGAATACGACTGTTGGACGCAAGTGGATCAATAGCGGGGTAAATACCCTTTTCCGAAATGGAGCGCTCAAGGTAAATAAACGCGTCCAACTGACCGAAGGCGGTGGCGGGAGCAGGGTCGGTCGGATCGTCCGCCGGAACGTAGACCGCTTGTACCGAGGTGATGGCACCCGTCTTGGTCGACGTGATGCGTTCCTGAAGCGCACCCATCTCGGTGGCCAGTGTGGGTTGATAACCCACGGCGGAAGGCATTCGTCCGAGGAGCGCGGATACTTCCGAACCAGCCTGGGAGAAGCGGAAAATGTTATCGACGAACAGCAGCGTGTCGGTCCCGGTGGTGTCGCGAAAGTATTCGGCCATGGTGAGTGCAGCGAGCGCGACGCGGAGTCGCGAACCGGGTGGTTCGTTCATCTGACCGAAGATCATACAGGTTTGTTCGATGACCATGCGGCCAGTTTGACCGATTTCCGTCTCCTGCATTTCCAGCCACAGGTCGGTCCCTTCACGCGTCCGCTCGCCGACACCGGCGAAGACGGAGTAACCACCGTGGGAGCTAGCGACCCGCGCAATCAGCTCTTGCAGGATCACCGTTTTGCCCAGTCCGGCCCCACCAAATAGACCCGCCTTTCCACCTCGTACGAAAGGGGTTAGCAGGTCGATAACCTTGATACCGGTTTCGAAGATTTCGGTGTTGGTCGAAAGCTGATCGATGGTGGGAGCGTGGCGGTGAATTGGCCAATAGTCATCGGCTTGCACGTCACCGCGTTGATCAACGGGTTGCCCCAGCACATTGAAGACGCGACCGAGTGTAGCTTTGCCGACCGGGACCGTGATGGGCTTGCCGGTGTCGACACAGTCGAGTCCGCGCATCAGACCTTCGGTACTCCCCAGAGCCACACAGCGGACGCGACCGCCACCCAGGTGCTGTTGGATCTCTCCGGTCAAATCGAGGGTGACACCCTTCTTTTCGGAGTTGATCTTGACGGCGTTGTAGATGGGAGGGAGTTGGCCTTCAGGGAATTCAGCGTCAAACGTCGAGCCGATGACTTGAATGATCTTTCCAACTCGCGCTTCAGTAGCGGTCGACATGTTTGGGATCCTGTGATGTGGTATTGGTTTATATGTGTGGTTTTGAGTTTCGAATCGCAACTCGGTTTATTCATGAGCGCCTAATTCAAGCTGGAAGACACCCCCCCTGCGAGCGGGAGGGTCGCGAGTAATACGAGCGGGGATGGGTGGGCGGCCCCCCCTCAGCTCGCATTACTCGCGAATCCCCCTCACGGGAGTACCTGAATCATCCGGTTTTGACCGGACAAAATTTAAGGTTTCTAGCAATAGCGTCTGAGGCTCACGGCTCACTAACCTTCCAGCGCTTCAACGCCGCCGATGATTTCCATGATCTCTTGGGTAATCTTCGATTGGCGTGCGCGATTGTAGGTGGTCGATAGTTGTTTGATGATGTCGCCAGCGTTCTCTGTGGCACTCTTCATGGCAACCATGCGGGCAATCTGTTCACTTACCGCCGCGTCCAAGAAACATTTGAATAGCTTTACTCGGAAACTGGCGGGGACAACTTCTTCCAAAATCGATTCGGCCGATGGAAGGAATTCATAGTCTTTCTTGCTGCCACTCCCCTCCCCTGCAACGGCACCGGTTGCGGCTTCGTCGGGTTTGGGTTGTGAAAAGGGGAGGAGTGTTTCGACAGTTGGAACCTGTTTGGAAATACTGACGAAGCGAGTGTAGGCAACGTCCAAGCGATCCATGCGACCGGCTGTGAAATCGTCCATCAGTCGATCGGCGATCAAAGCCACATCGTTGAACGCGGGTTGGTCTTCAAATTTGGTGTACATCTCATCGATGTGGACATTGCGAAATTTCATGGCAGCGATCCCACGCTTGCCACTGATTTCAAATCGCATGTCACTGGCACTGGCGGTCAGTTCGTTACGCCGCGTAACCGCAGCGCGAATGACCGAACCGTTGTAACCACCACATAGTCCACGATTGCTGGTGAGCATGAGTATCGTTGACGATTTTATTTGAGCTCGTTCGGCCAACAGCGGATGGGATACTTCCAGGCCCGCAGCCGCCAAGTCGCGGACGATTTGCGTAATGCGCACCGTGTAGTCGTTGGCCGCCGAGGCGCGATCCATGGCTTTCTTGAATCGCGCAGTGGCGATCAGCTCCATGGTTCGCGTAATTTTGCGAATGTTGCGGATCGACTTGCGTCGTTTGTCTAGTTCTCGAATGTTGGCCATGGTAGTGCGATTGCTTTTCGTACGTCAGGCTTTCTTGCCTGACACTCCCGTACGTCAGGCCTTCTTGCCTGGCACGAGTTTTTAGTTAAGCCGGTTAGTTTGGGAGTTAGGTTGGTCAGTTGTTAAAGTTCGGGAGCCAGCGGGTTTTACCTCGGTCGGGCAAACGTGCTTCGGTCAGGCTGGAAAGCCTGACGTACGTTGGGCCTGACGACCCTTAAGCTTTGTAACCTTGCTTGAATTCGGCGATGGCGGATTTGATTCCAGTCTCGACTTCCTCAGTTAGGTCTTTAGTCTCTTCAAGCTTATTCATCAAATCGCTCTTGCGATCGCGCATGAAGTCGAGCAACTTAGTCTCGAAATCGGAAACCCGATTGACGGGGACATCATCCATGTGACCACGCGTGGCGGCATAGATGCTGACGATTTGCTGATAAACGTTCAGCGGTTTGTATTGGGCTTGCTTGAGCAACTCCACCATGCGGTAACCACGATCGAGTCGGGCTTGCGTGGCGGGGTCGAGTTCCGTTCCCAACTGAGCGAACGCTTCCAGTTCGCGGAAGGACGCCAGGTCAAGTCGCAAACCACCGGCGACTTTCTTCATGGCTTTAATCTGTGCGGCACCACCCACGCGCGATACGGAAATACCAGCGTTCATGGCAGGCCGAACGCCCTTGAAGAACAAGTCGGGTTGCAGATAGATCTGGCCGTCGGTGATCGAAATCACGTTGGTGGGAATGTAAGCGGAGACTTCACCTTCTTGCGTTTCGATGATTGGCAGGCTGGTCATGGAACCGCCGCCGAGCTCTTTCGATAGTTTGGCGGAGCGTTCAAGCAAGCGACTGTGACAATAGAAAACGTCACCAGGGAAAGCCTCACGACCGGGCGGACGACGCATTAGCAGGGACAGTTGACGATAGGCGACCGCTTGCTTGCTCAAGTCATCATAGACAACTAAAGCGTGCTGGCCGTTGAACATGAAGTGTTCGGCCATGGCTGTGCCGGAGTAAGGGGCAATGTATTGCAGCGGGGCGGGAGTACTGGCACCGGAAACGATGACCGTGGTGTAGTCCATTGCGCCGTACTTACGCAAGGCTTCGATCACCAGAGCAACCGATGAATCCTTCTGGCCGATGGCGACGTAGAAACATTTTACGCCAGTCCCTTTTTGATTGATGATCGCGTCAATAGCGACGGCGGTCTTACCGGTCTTGCGGTCACCGATAATCAGTTCGCGTTGCCCACGACCGACGGGGGTCATGGCGTCGATACACTTGATGCCGGTTTGCAAAGGTTCGTGAACGGGCTGCCGTTCCGATACACCCGTTGCAATCACTTCTACGGGGCGCTGTTCGGTCGATTCGACTGGCCCGCGTCCATCGAGTGGATTGCCCAGCGGATCGAGCACACGACCAATGACGCCATCACCAACGGGAACTGAGAGAAGTTTACCGAGGGCTTGAACTTCGTCCCCTTCGCTGATTGTCAGGTAGTCACCGAGAATGATGATACCGACCGAGTTTTCTTCCAGGTTAAACGCCAGCCCGATAACACCGCTGGGGAATTGTACCATCTCACCAGCCATGACGCCGGAGAGACCGTACACGCGAGCGATGCCGTCGCTCACTTCCAGGACCGTACCGACTTCGCGGACGTCCATTTGATTCTCGAACGTCTCAATTTCTTTTTGAATCACCGAGGCGATTTCGTCCGAGTTGAACTTCATGGCGCCGACCCCGAAAACTGTTGAATGTGAATGTTATTAATGTTTTAATTTTGTGACCAACTGAGTGGTCAAGAAGCAAAAAAGGTGTCTGACACTTATCTAGCAATTATTCTGTTACCGAGAGTGTCAGACACCTTTTTTGCTTCCTACGATGACAACAGCGATTCGTAGTTGTCGCGAATGGCTCGTTGAACTCCACTGGCCACCGCAGTGCGAATCGATTTCATCTTGCCTTGGACGCTGCCGTCTAGGACCTGGTCACCAATCCGCAGGATGATACCGCCGAGTAGTGCTGCGTCGATTTTTTCGATCAAGATCGCGTCGATGCCGTAAGCGTCACGAAGTCGATTGGCAATCTGAGTGCGTTGTTCGTCACTTAGTGGCTGAGCCGAGGTGACAGTTATGCGTTGTTTGCCCAATTGTTCTTCGCGCATGACCGTGGCGGTCATCTGGATCGCGCGAAGCGAGCTGATACGACCACGACGGCAGAGAATTTTCAGGAAGTTTAACAAACGCGAGTCGATTCTTCCGCTGAAGATTCGATCGAGCATGTTTTCCTTTTGTTCTTGCGAGATGCGGGGCGAAGCCAGGGCTTGTTCCAGCATCGGATGTCGTGTCAAGCATTCGTCTACGACCGCTTCCAATTCCGTCACAATGCTGTCGACGGAATCGCCGGCTGAACCGAGTAGTGCTTTGGCGTACAAGGCACCGACCTGTTGTTGGTCGCTGTCGAGTGCGGTCTCGTGTTGCGGAGTGTCGGACATGAGGGAGGTAAGTAGCTAGAGGCTAGTGGCTAGGATATGGAGCTCAGTCTTAGTTTTGGCTAGGCAGTTTGGCCAGCATCTCTTGAATCAAGCTTTGGTGATCTTCGGCGCGAACCTCGCGACCGACGACCCGTTGGGCTAGAGACATGGCTACTTCGGTCGATTGGCTAGCCAGATCGCTCAGGGCGACACGTTTCGCCGATTCGATATCGGCCACGGCGCGATCGCGAGCACGGGCAGCTTCTTCTTGAGCAGCCGCGATCAGCTTTTGTCCGGCCGCTTCGGCATCCTTACGAGCATCGGCGACGATCCGTTGCGATTCCGCAGCAGCCCCCGCCAACTTGGCTTCGTACTCAGCCAGCTTGGAGGTCGCGTCGGTGGCCGACTTCTGAGCTCGAGCAATGTTATCGGCGATACCACGCTCGCGCTTTTCGAGTCCTTGCATGATCGGCTTCCAAGCGGTTACGCCGAGGACTAGTAACAGCAGACCGAAAACGATGGCGCTGAAAAAGGCCATGTCGGTTCGCCAGTCTAGCACTTCGTAGGTAGAACCCGACATATTGGCGTGGGTTGGATCGGTGTCGTGATGTTCGGCAACGCCGTGTTCATCGGCGACATGTGCCTCAGCAGCAGTTGCGACTTCAGAGGCATGCTCCACCTCAGCGACCGGCGTAGCAGCTTTTTTTGCATCTTCCTGTGCGCTTGCCGCGAGTGGGGAGATGACCAGCGCTAGTGCTGCAATCAGCAACGCTGGGATCGTAAAACGCAAACTGCTCATTGTGCCGTACAACCTGTGCTTGGTAAGGATCAAATCGTCAGTAGCTACGCCTGATGCCAGCCGAGAAGGGCGGGCACGGGACAGAACTACTAGCCCATGCAAACGATAACGGCGAAGAACGCCAAACCTTCAATCAGAGCGGCGGCGATGATCATCAAAACTTGGATCGTACCAGCGGACTCAGGTTGACGTGCCACCGACTCGACGGCACCCTTGGCCAACAGGCCGATACCGATACCGGCACCAATCACCGCGAGGCCAGCACCGATTTGGGATGGCATCGAAAAGGCGGGTGCGGCGGTGGCACCTTGGGCAGCGGCGGGGGCGGCCAGGGCTAGTAGCAGACCAACAGTCCACATGGCTGTGCGAACGGCTTTAATCACTGAAATGTCTCCTCAAAGGACGAAAGTAAGTGTGGTTTCGGACAGGGGTTTTTAAACTTTTATTCGATTAGTGATCGTGCGTGGCGCTACCGATAAACAGCGCGGCCAGCAAGGTGAAGACGTACGCCTGTAGGAAGGCAACGAACAATTCCATCAAGCTAATCACTACGGTGCCGAATACAGCGACAACTGAAAGGGCTGTCCATGAACCGGCGTGCATGTTGGCGGCTTGTGCCCCAAAGGCGAGCGCCATGATCCCCAGGATGACTAAGTGGCCCGCTACCATATTCGCCAACAATCGAATTGCCAAGATGCCATGCTTGATAAACAGCGAGGCGAATTCAATTGCCCAAACCATGGGGACGACAAACACCGCCAAGTACATCGGCAGGCCGAGTTCGGGACACAGGCTCTTGAGGTAACCGACCACACCAAACTTCTTGATCCCTAGCACGGAGCCGACCAGAAAGATGATCACGGCTAGTACTACGGTCAGTGACAAAGCGGCGGTGGGGGAGCCAACCCATGGGAGCATGCCCATTAAGTTACATCCCAAAATGAATAGAAAAATTGTCCAGAACAGCGGCATGAATTTAGGAGAGTCGTGCGGGTCGATCCCTTTTTCAACGATGTCCGTTTTAATGAACGTCAAAAAGCTTTCGAGCAGATTCCAGAGTTTCCCCTTAGGGGCCGCGCCATTCTTAATGCGACCAGCCAACCAAGTGAACAGTGCTGCAATAATTATCGCGACAGCCACTTCGATCAGCATATATCTCGATATCGCGAAACCCGATTGGGCTTCGTACGCATTCTTCAGCGTGGCGAAAGGTTGTGGTATGAAGACTTTGCCCGACAGGTGATGATTGTACTCTGCGAGTTTGGCTTCCGACCAATTGCCGCGTGGTGTTTTGAGATAGCTGTTGAGGACTTCGCGTTGGTCCATCCCTTGGCGAATCTCGCGCCACTGACTGGCATCGCTTTGCAACTTGAGCATCCAATCGAGTTGCGGGTCGGGGAACTCGGCCAGATAGGCTTGAGCTGGTTCATTGGGGGCAGGCTGCATGCCAGCGGCCCATTCTTTGGCTCGCGCACGCAAGTCAGCGATGGAATCTTCGACGTACTGGTCAAAGGGACGACCGTGACGACGTGGGTCGGCGTGCTGCCAATCAAGCCACGACTGTTTCGCGTGGGCCAAGGCGTCTTTATCAGCCACGATTTTCGTGAGCTGATCGATAAACTGATCCGCTTCCCAAGCTTGATAGTCGGCATCGTTGCGCACTGCCCAAGCGCCAACTTGGTCGACGATCTTTTCGGGCGAGTCGTAACTGACGCGGTACAGCTTGCGCGGTACATCAAAGTAGTAGCTGTCTTTGATGTGCAGGATTGGGTCGGAGGCCATGGAAGTCGCTCTGGGGGATCTGCTGCGTTTTCGGGCAGCTCTGGCAGAGCAGGCCTCAAGAATCAGTGGCCTGCCTTCGCCGAACGTCGCGAATGAGAAGCCAAGATTCTAATGGCAGCGAAACGAAATAACAGGCCAGTAACGCAATCAAATAACATTTTCTTTCATCACCATCAAAACGCCAGGCAATCGCGACGGCGGGGAGCATGATGCCGATCCGCCAAGCGACGATCGCCAATTGATTTGCGGCGCTATTGCTTAATAAGCGCCCAAAAAACAGCGGGGGGAGCGTTCCCATCAGCGTCACTAGTGCGGCGATCATCGGGGGATTAGCAGTTGCGGCGAGACCGTGGCTAATTGTCGCAAGGTAGCTCAGGCAGGCAGTTACGCTGACCAGTACCGCCATCAGCGCGCCATTTTTAAATAGGGGAGTCACAATCGAAACCGCTCGCGACGTTCGAGTATGTAGTTGTGTACCGTAGCCGAAGTCGCAAGACTTTTGTCAGGCTGGTCCAAAGTCTTGCGACTTCGGCTACGACGGGTAATTTGTTTTCTGCCGTTTATCATCGGTCGCGTCGTCGTCGTCGGAATTGTCGTCGTCGGAATCGGGTGGATCGTCAAACGGCAGCGGCGTGCCGCCCGCCGGTGGCGCGAGCTTTTGGGCGAGCACGAGCAGCGAGACGGTAGCGAGCGCAGTACCGATCAGGAATCCGATTGGCATCAACAGCGAAGTCCCCAGACGGCGGTCGAAAAACATACCGATCAGTCCAGGGCTAACCATCAGGATGACGACAGCGATGGTCCGCGATAGCCATTGCATCGACTGATCAAACATGCCTTGGTTTTTCAGGGGATTCTCCTAAGGGGCGTGTCCATGATTGTGTTCAGCGAGAAGTGTCAAAAAAGCGCTTCATTTCTCTGCGGTAATCGCCAGGTCGGGTTTTGACAGACAGCTAGGGTTTCTGGCGTTTGCTCGGCTTGTTGTGGTAAACCGCAGGTTGTGCCTGGGCTATTTCGCCCAGATGTGGGTTGGCCAAACCAATTTTCTTGGCCAATTTTCGGGTTTATTCAATGTTTCGTTGAGTTTCTTCAGGTGTACGCATGTACATAATCTAGAAATTTTCCATTTCCATTGCCATACTGTTAAAGGCGGATTGCCGGACAGTGCCAAAATCTCGACGTAGCGACGCGAGCGACATTTGGGGGGGGGGCGATCAGGACTCAGTATTACCATTTATAACACTCCCGCGACCGATTGTGCGAAGCGAGGGGGTGTGATTAGAAAAGAATCCCTTTCGGAGTTCCTCAATTGATTACAACAGCCGACCTAAAGACGCAGACCAAAGCGGACTTGGCCAAGATGGCCAAGCGGCTTGGTGTTTCTGGCTTTGGTAGCATGAGGAAGGAGGACTTAGTGGTCGCCGTTGCCAAGGCCTCTAAGGCAGCCAAGAGCAAACCGACTTCGAAATCAGGGGCTGCCAAAAAAACAGCGACGACCAAAGGTGCGACTGCCAAAAAGCTGACCAACGGCCATGCAGTGCACTCCAAGAAAGGGACCGCGACTGCTCCTCGCAGTTCGTCGGGCAAGCACGCTTCGGCTACAGGTAAGGGGAGCCATGCAGCTTCCGCCATGAAGCCAAGTTCGCCCAAAGCGGTTTCGGCCAAGCCAATCACTTCCAAAAAAACCGGCGGACCTCAAGCGACTCCATCACTGCCAGAGCGGTCAGCAAGTAAAACTAAGACCGTAGATAAGAGAAAAGTAGTCGAATCGCAATTAGCATCAGCCACGAGTCAGACGCCCAAGCCAGTGGCCAAGCCAGTGGCCAAGAGCAAACCGGTACCGACGCCAACTGATCCTAAGGTGCTCAAGCGGATTCGCGAACTGCAATTGCAGAGTAAATCTGATAAAGACATCGCATTTCGTCCGACCCTGGTTCGCCCCCCCGGAGCGATCGAGCCAATTTGGGAGAAAGAACCCATCAAGGATCGCATTGCACTCTTCGTGCGCGACGCGCACTGGATGCATGTTTCATGGGACATCACTCGCAACGCCATCGATCGGGCCAAAGCGGCGATGATGGAACAGTGGCATGGTGCCAAGCCGATCCTGCGACTGATTCGTATGGACGATACCGGCACGACCAATACTGCTGAAACTGTCGAGCGCGATATCGAGATTCATGGTGGCAGCCGCAATTGGTATGTTGAATGGAAGGGTGAGCCAGCCAGCTTTCGTGTTTTGATTGGTTACGTATCTCCCAACGGTCGTTTTCACGCGATGGCCAAGAGCAACATCGTCAAAACGCCTGGGGCGGGATCTCCCGATGTGGTCGACGAGCATTGGTCGGACCTGGGGGCGGAGAGCGAACGGATCTACGCTATCAGCGGCGGATACGATGGAGATTTGGAGACGGGCGAGCTGAAGGAGATGTTGGAAGAGCGACTGCATCGCACGCTTGGGGCACCACCGCTGGCCAAGTTGGGAGCTGGTGCTGATAGTCCTTTTCGGCGTCGAGGTGGTTTCCATTTCGACATGGAAGTGGAGCTGGTCGTCTATGGTTCGACGGTATCCGACGGTTATTTGACGCTCAATGGCGAGCCGGTGAAGCTGCGCTCCGATGGGACGTTTGCACTGCGTGTTCCCTTCCCTGATCGCCGTCAAGTCTTACCCGCCGTCGCTTGCTCACGCGACGGTAGTCAGCAACGGACCATCGTGGTTGCAGTGGAACGCAACACGAAGATCATGGAACCGCTTGAATCGGAACAGGACACCGGTGAGTAAGTGTGGCCGAGAGCAGCACAAATCAGATCGATCCGTTGGAGGCAGGCCTGTTGAGTGAGCAAGTAGCGGCTGAACAACAATTGGCCGAGCGATTGTTGGCGTGGTTTTCTCCCCCCGACATCGCTGCGCGTGACATCGTGGTAGCGCTCAGCGGTGGAGTGGATAGCGCGGTGGTGGCCAAAGCGGCCTCACTCAGCGGTTGTCTAGCGGTAGCCGCCACGGCGCGCAGTGCCAGTGTCTCTGAGTTGGAACAAGTCGATGCGCGGCACTTGGCCGACGCGATCGCAATAGAGCATCACTGGATCGAGCCTAACGAACTTCTTGATGCAGACTATCAACAGAATAATGTGCGTCGTTGTTACTTCTGTAAGTCGCGCTTGTACGCCGCGATCAATGAGCGATTCCCGCAGCATCTGATTCTCTCAGGAACAAACTTCGATGACCTGGGGGACTATCGTCCCGGTTTGCAAGCCGCTGATGAGGCACGAGTCAGAGCGCCACTGGCCGAGCTACAGATCGGCAAAAAGATGGTTCGCGCGTTGGCTCGCAATTGGAGACTCATGGTGGCCGACAAACCGGCGAGTCCCTGTTTGGCGTCGCGAATCGCTCACGGTGTCTCGGTCACTCCGGAACGTTTGCAACGGATCGAGCAAGCGGAGAAGCTACTGCGCGAACTGGGCTACGTAGAGTTTCGCGTCAGGCTGCACGCGGACGAAGTTGCGAGAATTGAAGTCCCCGCTGATTCTCTGGCAGCCTTATTGTCGCCGGAGACCCGCGTGAATATCGTGGCGGAATTCAAACGCATTGGGTTTCGCTTTGTGACTCTAGATTTGGAGGGGTTTCGCAGCGGCAGCCTCAACCCCGTTTTTCAAATCACAACTTCTACTAGCCACCGTTTTGCTGAAAGAAACAGCGGCTAGTGCTCTGCCCAGATTGAAAATTGGGGTTGGCAGCGCTGAGAGTAGAACGATTGTCCCAATCGTTTTTCAAGCGATTGAGACAATCGCTCTACATATCCCAACCCAAAATTTTAAGGTAGGCAGAGCACTAAAGCCAAGAGTCTTAAGATCTGTGCGGCTTGCAGTAAGTACTTGTCGATAAGTTTTTCCGATTTATGAGCCGTTTTGGCGGTAGTGCTACAAGCCTTAAGTTCCGTCCGGCTTGTGGTCTACATCGTAACCGCCACGCGACACTCAAGTTTGACGGATGGTTTTTGAAACGCGGAGTTGCGGAGGAATGGAGATTCGCGGAGTCAGGGCGACTTCTCCGGAAGCCTAGACTCACGTAACGGCTCAGCGGCCTCAGAATATTAAACAAACTAAACTGGGATTCGCATCGGTAACGCTGTAATTCTGGAGGGTTCCGCTGGCATTTGCAGCGCAGGGGGCTGTGTTTCTTTCTCCGCGAAACTCTACCACTCCGCAACTCCGCGTTTAATTGCGAGTACCGTCAGCGACTCGCTTTCCCGGCATTGCTATTGCAAGCGATTGTGCTTGCTGGCCGCATAGAGCGAACGGAACTTAAGGTTTGTAGCACTAGCCATCGGTCAAAACGGTTATTCGCGCGGCCCTGGTTTGACGGTGTTGACGGCTGTCTATCTGTTGGTTTCGCACCTCCATTCCTCAAAATCGCTACGGTCGTCAGCAACATCCTGCGGGGCGTGTCAATTGGCGGGAAGCAGTGCGGCGGTCCGCAACCGCCTGCGCCTTTTCGATCTAGCTTTACCGTTACAGCAACATTGTGATTCCCTGTGACTGAAGCGCCAAAGTGGCCCGACGCTCCGCTGTCGGCACATCCCGCACCAGCCACATAATGTACTTTTGTAATTGAACTGAACGACTGGACTGTACCACTATGCCGCGTCACCGCCGCTTGCACAAAACGAGAATTGGCCAGACGTGCCGGTTCGCCTTGCGCGCTGGGGCGACCAGTGTTGAGTTCGCGCTGGTGGCCATACCGCTGTTTGTTTTAGTGTTGGCCAGTATTGAATTTGGTCGCGGCATGATGGTCGTGCAAGCGATGGAGGAGGCGGCCCATTGTGGATGCCGTACCGCTACCCTCAAGGGACAAAGCCTCTCGACTGTTGAAGCTGAAATATCCCAACTGTTGACCCTGGCCGGAGTTTCCAACTATACAACCGAGATCCAGCCACTGGCGTTGACGACCGCACCGCAGTGGAGCCCCGTTACCATCCGCGTTTCGGCTGATTTGAATGACATCACCTGGATGCCCGTTCCAAAATTTTTGGCTGGGTACAGTTATACGGCCACCTGTGTCTTGCCCCGCGAGGCGGAACCTGAATAGGACCGTGCGCAATCAACGTCTCAGCAATCACGAGTGAGGTTCCCCATGAACAGCCAAGCCAAATCAACACGCTGCTTTCGTTACGAGCGTAGGCGCGGTGCCACGTTGGTCTTGATCGTCGTCCTGATGGTCGTGATCGTGGCGGCAGGTGCGTTCGCTGTCGACTTCGGTCGCATGCAGCTCGTGCGGAGCCAATTGCAAACTGCCGTGGATGCAGGTGCGCTGGCGGGAAGTTTACAACTGAAAAAAGACCCAACCGATATCGAAGCAGCGCGGGCTGCGGCGCGGGACTTCATCACTCGCAATCGCGTCGGTTTCAATGTCACAGTCCCTGCCGAATCGATAACCGTCGAGTTGGGTGGCTGGGACTCAACGACGCGCACTTTCGATTCGCAAACGGCTCAACGCGATGCAGTCAGCGTATACGCAACGCAAACGAATGAGCCGTTCTTGTTTGCGCGCATCTTTGGCCAAACCAGCTTCTCGCTGCCACGTCAGTCGGTGGCTGTCGCCGGTGCCTCCAAGCTGGAGATCATGATGGTGCTGGACCTCTCCGGTTCGATGGCCGACGATGGTCGAATCCAAGCTTTGCAAGCTGCCGCACCGGTCTTCGTGAATGTCATCGAGCAAGTTGCCAACGATGATCGCATTGGCGTGATGGGGTATGGAGTGCAGAAGGGAACCTACAATCCCGCTGCCGCTGGACATCAAGGCGTTGTCTACACCGCCTCTCCCGCCACCTATTTCCCCAGTGGTAGTACCTACGCCAGCGAATGGGTGGGTGTCTTGGAAGGACCGTTGACGACCGATTTTAATATTCTGCGTAGTGGCGCACTCACCACAGCATCGTTGGTACATAGTAAGTATGGTGGCGGAACTCCGATTGGAGCGGCCATTCGCGACGGAGTCCACTATCTCAATACAGAGGCGCGAAGTGGAACCAGCAAGCTGATGGTGTTGATGAGCGATGGATATGCCAACAAACCGACGAGCAATGCGGCGGGCTATGCCCTACAGATGGCCGACTATGCCGCCGCCAGTCGAATTACGATCTATACCATTAGTCTTGGTAATGATGCGGACGTCAATCTAATGACCTCCATAGCCCAAACGACTGGTGGTAAGCACTTTTCCGCAATTGGCTCGGGGAGCGGCTTGATTAATTTATTGACCGCTGCCTTTAGCAATGTAGCCAACGAAATTACTCGTACGACGGTGGTTCAGTAAAGGATGCGCAACGTATCAAGCAAACGCAAAGTTTCGCATGGCATCGCGGCAGTTGAATTCGCCGTGCTCCTTCCACCGGTGGTACTGATGATTCTGGGGATCATTGAATGCTCGCGCGCGTTCGGCGTCCAGCACGCGCTACAGGAAGCGAGCATGAATGGTTGTCGCATCTATGCCTTGGGAGACAAGACACAGCAAGAAGCGATCGATATGATCAATCTTTCGCTAGCCGATACCGGCTTTACCGGCTGCACGATCACGTTTGATCCACCACTCAAGAGCAGCGTTGATGTCGATCTGGAACCTGTCAAGGTAACGCTTGGGGTACCGTACAACAATGTTGGCTTCGGACTGGTAGGAGTCTTCGCTGGTTCGACGGTTACGGCTACTAGCGTCTTGCCAGCCGACCTGCTTGGGGCCGGGACTTCTGTTGGAACAGGCTTGCCGCCCGGCGGTGGCGGTGGCGGTGACGATGACGATGACGATGACGACTAGTTTTCACGAAACAGTAGCCGCGCGATCAACACTCGCAAGGTACGGACAATGCGGAAATCATCAAGACGTTCGAATGGAAACTCCTGAGCTGCATCATGCTCTTCACAGTTGATCCACTGTCCAGCCGATTTGATTCTAAGCAGCGTGCGGAACATAACTGTCGTGGCTAGGTTCGCTAGAACGTAGAATCCCAGCGGTCTGCCGTCCGCAGCTACCTGTGAAACGCGACAGTTGTTTATCGATCGATACTAACGTCCAAAGCCCGCCCCCACAGTCAGTCCTGAACCGACACTGGCGTAAGGGAAGATGCCGTAGATGCCCTGAGTAAAGACCTGCGATACGAAATTGTCGAAGCGGGCAATGGGTGTCGGCGGGACAATGATCAGGTCGCCATCGCGCAACCAAATTTCGTCGGCTGGCGTGGGGACTTTGCCCAAATGCGCTCCGCGGATGTCCACGCGTGTCGCCAACAAACGCCAATCCTCAGCCCGCCTGAAGATCACGATCTCGCGTGTGTTGGCACCTGGGACGGCGCCTTGCGCAAGTGCTAGGGCCTGTGTCACGCTGGTGGGGCCGAGCAATTCATAACGACCCGCTTGGCGAACTTGCCCGTACACAAATACAAAGTGCTGCGCTTCCGTATCCAGGATCGGTTCCACTTCCAATCCAGCCACGATTTGGCGATAGCGGAGGTTGGCTTCGCGTTTGATTTCGTCGAGCGTCATCCCTTGCACACACAACGGTCCAAGCTTGGGGAGACGCACAGTCCCATCGGGATGGACGCGATCATTGAAGCTCTGCCCCGTCAAACCGACTCGCGCCACCACCGCTGAACGGATTTCTTCCAGCAACGTGTTGGTTTTAATCGGAATGATGTCGATGGCTGGATTGAGGATCTTTCCCTTGTATGCCTCTTCCAGATTTCGTCGCAATTGAGGGATGGTCAAGCCAGCGGCACGGACGGGACCGATCAATCTGAGATAGAGCATTCCATCGGATTGGATGGAGACACCTCTCCCCTGCACCACGTCGCCGAGCCGAATCGATTCATCGGTGAGAGAATTGATTTGTAGCTCGTCGCCGACTTGCAGTGGAAAGCTGTCGGCTAGAACTTCGCGAGAGAGGATATAGACAAACCGCATTTGGTCGCCAACTCGGATACGATAGTCGATCGTGGCGGGTAGGCGGATCGGCCCCAGGTATTCGCCATGTGCCAGTGGCCCGAAATTATAGCGATGCAGATCTCGCCAGTCTTGTCGATGTGCGGCGGTGTTGTCGGCGCAGTCGATCCCTACGGTGCAGGGCTGGCACAAGCCGGCGGCCACTTGGGGTTGGGCGGGGAGATTGCAACCCCAAAGACCGCAGCGATTGACATCTCCGCCTTGCGCGCCTTGAAGGGGCGTGGGTACATGCGGGGTAATGTCAATGATTAGCGGTTCGGCTGGCTTGGCTTTGGCCGAACCCAGTCCCGCTTTATCCACTTGCGCGAAACCGGTATTGACCACGCAGTTCAGGACCGCGACTGCAACTAGGAAACGTTGAAAGGTGTTGATATGCATGACTGTTACTTAGCGTTGGCTGTTGGGCGTCGATGAAAAAGTTGCTGTACGGTAGGGCTGCGCGACTGGTTCACCGCGTGGGGCAGCGGGGCCTATCGCATAGGGGCTCAGCGCTGCAAAAGTGCGCGGGTCGACTTCGACCACGGGCGGAGTCTCGGACTGCTGCGGGATGGAATTTCGCAGTACCAGTGATTGTTGTGTGGCCCAATTGCCGGTCGCCGCGTCACCCAAACGACGACTCGTTTCGACCAAGTTCTCGTAGGCGGCCAGCGAAGGATTGGAATTGATCGATGCCACCAGAGCTTCGCGCGCATCGACGGGGCGGTCCATTTGCAAGAGCACGTAACCAAGTTGATTGGTGGCGACCGAGTTGTAGGGAGCGACCGTTCGCGCGCCGCGATAAAGAGTCACCGCTTTCCAACGCAATGTTTGTTCGGATCCATCGTCGGCCACGTCGGCTTGGGCCTGATAGGTTCGACCCAGCGCATAGATCACTTCGGCGGCCCAAGGATGGCCCTGCGCGGACTCAGCCAATTTGTGCTCGGCATATTGACGATAGTGCTGCGCGGCGGCCAAGGGTGCCAGCGTAGAAGCATCGACGTCTTTGAGGACCGGTGTTTCGTGCGACAGAATGATACGACGCAAAAAACCACTGTCGGAAGTCAGACGTTGCGCGGTGGAAAAATCTTCCGCTTCCTGCATTGCCTTACATGCTGCATGCCAGGCCGGTTCGCTCGTGTAGCCATTGGACATTAAATCGAGCACCCGCACCAAGTACAGCATGGCCGCCTCGGCCTCCTCGCGGGCTGAGAAATAAGCTTTGCGATTGAGTAGTTCTTCGCAACTGGAGATGCGTTGGCTCAACTGCTCACCGATCGCTTGCCAGCCTGGAGGTGCGTCCACGGGGGCCACCGAGCGTCCACTGTCACCGCTACCGGGTCGTTGAGCAATAATCTGGCTGGAAACTAATGAGGCGAGTAGCTTCGTGGGAGACTCCGGTTCAACGGGAGTCTGCACCACTGGGGACGTCGGTCGCAGTGCTTCATTGACAACTGTGGATGGAGTTGACGCGAAGGGTGTTGTGAAGAACTCGTGAGTCGTTGGCGTCGCAGGAGTCAAAGCGTCACGCTGTGAAAACTCGCGCTGTGAAAAGTCGCGCGGCGCAAACTCGGGTACGGTAACTCTGGAGGTTGCAATTTCGTGCTGCGGCGGAATGTAGCTAGGATTGCTGATTTCCAATATCCCTGACGCAGCACTGCTTTGCTGGGCTTGAGGTACCGCGCCGCGAGCCAGCCAACGGAGTTGACTACTATGGGGCTGATCCTCTGCAGGGACGGATTGCTGAATCTGGTTCGTTATGGTCGGCGTGTGAACCGGAGGAGCATCGCTCAACACGCGCTCATCGATCGTCAGGGTCGTTGGAGATGTCGCAACCACAGCATCAGGCACGGACTCAACCGTCGTGGCCATTCTCGGACTGGTCAGCCGTCCAGGCGGAGCGCTCAGCGACACTGGTTGTCCGCTGCTGACGGAGACAGTCACTGCTGGCGCGCTCTTCGTGGGGGAGCTGGCGACGCGTCGCGGCTGCTGGATGAAATGATTTTCATCAGCCGAGAGTTGAAGGTTCCCCCAGCCACTGATAACAAGCACCGCTACGGCGGCCTGCTTGCGGTGAAAACGCAATTCCATGGCAGACGAGTCCTAGCCAAAAAGCGAACAGTTCGTCAGCGCTCCACTCGGTGGAATAATTCCAAGAGTGTGATCGCCATCCAATAAGTCGCGTCCAGCTATGCTGTCAATAACGTCAAATTCAGCACATTCGGAACACGATCCTGGAATGTCTATCGGTCGCGAGGTACTGTGCGTTCAGCGATAGTCGCAGAAGGGACTATCGCTGCAATAAGAATGCGATGATTAATCGCGACAATCGCTATAAGTTAACAAGCTGGGTGCTTCGTCTCACCCAGCTTATCAAAACGACTGACCGGCGAAGCGATCAGCGACTTTCGCTTGAACGGTTACACCATTTCTAATAGCTGCCGTTTTAATAGCTACTGCGTGCGTAGCTCGCTTCGACAAACATTTCTGGTCGGCGAGTTTGGCTGGGGATGCCAACTGCTTCGAATACTTTGTCCAGTGCGTCTTGCGCCAAACCGACGAAGGCGTCACGGGTTGGAGAGGCGTCCAGCGCATTTCCACGAGCGGCTACAGGTAGTTTCAAGCCGGCTTCGACGAACATTTTCATAAAGGCGATATTATCAATCGTTTCCGTGGAACCGGGGAGCAGGCAATCGTCGCTGGTCGCCTCATTTGCCGACACACCCTCGCGGCAGTCGCCCAGTCGCACGTTGGCAACGCGTGCAACGCCAAACTGCTCCAACGTGGCGAGAGTCCCTCCCCCTACAAACCAATTCCATGAATCAAAGACGATCGTCACATTCTTGGAGGTGCAGGCCCGCGCGATCGCTAGAAAACCTTCGACGTCGCGCACGAACTTGAACTGCTTCTCTTCGTCGGTAGGAGCGTGGGGGTGAAAATTAAGGGCCAGTCGCACATCTTCCTTGCCAAACACTTCGGCAATTTGATCGATCCGCTTTCGCACTACGTCAAAGTACTCTGGGTACGGCAGGCGGTTTGTTCCGTGTGGGATAGTGACGATGGCTACCAAACTTCCCGCCCGGCCAGCGATTTCTGCGACGGGGTGCAACTTTGCCAATTGAGTTGTGAAGGTTTCTTCATCGCTATCCAAGTCGATGGGAGCATCGAAACCAGCAATTTTGAGTTTCGAACTGGCCAGGAATCGCGACGCATTCTCAAAAGAACTGCGTTGACAGCGTTTGACCAAGTCATCCATATCGATTTCGATACCGCCAAAACCGTAGGTCAGCGCCAACTCAATAATTTCGCTTTGACGACCCGAAATCCCCAGCACATCGCAGTTTAGGTTCTTGTACATATTATTCCTTATGGGGGTTGAAGTTAACGTAGAGTGTCAATTTGTGGCATTAAGGTGGATCATTCGGACTTTACGTCCCTTTGTGGCCCACTCGTAGGCATGCCGATTACGACTCACTTAGTATCGCACACAAGGGACCAAATGGCCAGGGGGACCGGTCTCAATACCGGCCGGACTCACCAGCCGGTGGGGCACCGGACTGACGCGTCGGCAAAAGCGTCTCCGAAGAAATCCACCCACCCAGTCGCCGCTGAGCCGAGCTGATATTTGAGTCGGTATACCCAAAATGAGGGTCCTTTGGCTTAAGCATCGTTCGGGAAGTAACTGTCGTAGCTACGTTCACCCGAACGTAGACTCCCTGCGGTCTGGCGACCGCTGCTGCGTTTTACATCGGACAATCATTTCCCGAACGATGCTAAGGAGCCCGCTTACGAAGCTTGCGCTGCAGCGAGCGGCGATGAATCCCTAGTCTGCGCGCCGCCTCGGAGATATTTCCACCGCAGTCTGCCAGAATGCGATGGATGTGTTCCCACTCCGCCTGAGCGAGAGTTGGTACGGGGATGTCTACTTCCGCCTCGGGGACCTCGACCTCTAGGCCTCCCCGCGCGAAGGCGTTCAAAATATCGTCGGCATCGGCGGGCTTCGGAAGAAAATTGGTAGCGCCCAAACGAATTGCGTCGATGGCGGTGGCGATTGAACCAAAGCCGGACAGTATGAGAAATTGGGTCTCTGGTCGCTGCGACTTTAGTTCTTGAAGCAGCACCAAACCCGGCTTGCCCGGCATTCGCAAATCAAGCACTGCCAAATCGGTTGGAGCTTTGGAGAAAACGCTGACCGCTTCGTCGTGATTGGACGCGACCGCCACACGGAAACCTCTCTCCTGAAATGCTAGCGCCAAGCGATCCCGTAGCACGATGCTGTCGTCTACCAGCAAGATACTGCGAGCTTGAGAAACATCACTTGAAGCGTCACTGGTCATCTGGAGGGAGCCATCGGCTGAAATGGGGAGTGTGGGGAATGACACAGTCAGAACGGCTTAGCGTCGCGTGGAAAATAACGGTCGTAGCTATGTTCGCCAGCACGTAGGCTCCGTGCGGTCTGGCGACCGCAGCAACGTTTTAAAGCCGACTGTTAGTAGACGGTCGATGCTTATCGGGTGCGGCGGAGATCCTATTGTAGCAGTATTTTCAAGGGACTCTAAAACCCTGTGTGACAAAAAATTTGTGGCCCAAAGATGGGCGGCAAAGAGATGAGCCAAGAGGTACGATTCCCATTTACCGCGACTAGGCTTACCATCTAAAAACCTTGTTTATGTAATGATTTGACCTGTTTTAGTGTTTCGTTTTCGCGATGCTGATCAAGCTACGGATGGCACGGAGCCTCTGTGGGCTGGTTAGTGGCGGATATCCCGAGCAAGAGTGCTTGACCTGCGGTTAAATAGTCAGTTATTTCGGCCGATGTAGCTTGAGCTGATCGCGTTTTTCAAATTGGGAAGTATCCACCTTGCCCCCGCTCACTGTTTTGCTCGCCGTCATTGTGTTGGGACTCACCTTGGGGCGACTGAAGTTCTTTGGGCTTTCGTTGGGAACCTCAGCTATTTTGTTCGTGGCGTTGATGGCCGGGCATTTTGGCATGCAGGTACCGGCTGGCTTCGGTACGTTAGGCTTAGCCTTGTTCGTCTTTTGCGTTGGCATCTCGGCTGGCCCGACTTTCTTTCGCGGCTTAGCTTCGCAGGGGCGAGTCATGGCTTCGTTGGGAGCGCTGATGGTACTGTGCGGAGTGGGGGTGACATGGTGTTGTGCCCGCCTGTTTGGTTTACCAGCCGATCTGGCGGGCGGCCTGATGGCCGGGGCGCTCACTAGCACCCCGGCGCTGGGGGCCATCTCGGAAGCGAGCAGCGATCCGGCCAGTGTGGCGGTCGGATTCGGCGTGGCTTATCCGATTGGTATCGTGGCTGTGGTGTTGTTCGTGCAAGTGGCTATTAAGTGGATGCTGCCGCCGGTTGATCCCTATAGTGAACAGGCCCAGAGTGAAGTGGCCGAAACGCTTCCAACCACGATTCAGCGGCGGGCTGTGGAAGTGCTCAATCCAGGAATTGTTGGCAGACGCCCAAGTCAAATTTCGGTATTAACCGACTCGCGTTGCCAAATATCGCGAGTACAACTTGACAAGCGTTGGCGTCCCACGCCTGGTGACTATGTCTTTCAATTGGGGGATAAACTTCTGTTGGTCGGCGAACTGCCTGACGTGACGCTGGTGGCCGAAACGTTGGGCGTGATGCAAGAGCAGGAAGATGATGCGGTGATGGATGTCGAACGCGAACGAAAAAGTTTCGTGGTCACTTCCCCCAAAATCTTTGGCCAGACTTTGAAGGAGCTCCGGCTGCGATCGATGTACGGAGTGACGGTGGTGCGGATTCGTCGGCACGACATCGAGTTCGTCCCTTCGGCGCGGACGCAAATTGAATTCGGCGATACGTTGACGCTCGTTGGGGAACCATCGCGGTTGACGCAAATGGAGCGCGTGGTGGGGCATCGACCGCGGACGCTCAACGAGACGGATTTATTGTCACTCTTGATCGGTGTCTGTACTGGTTTGATGGTGGGCAATTATGAATTCGTTTTGGGAGGACTTTCCATATCCTTAGGAGTGGCTGGAGGGCCGTTGATGGTCGGTTTGTTGCTCGGCCATTTTCGTCGCTTGGGGCCCATTCGTGGATCCTTTCCCCCCGCTGCTCAGTTGCTGATGACCGAGGGTGGATTGGCCTTCTTCTTGGCTGACGCTGGCGTTCATGCCGGTGCGAACGTGAGTAGTGTTCTCGCGGAGTATGGCGCGGTGCTTTTGTTAGTGGCTATGCTGATCGTCATCATGCCAATGCTGCTGGGCTATGTCGTTGCCAAGTACGTGTTCCGCTTGACGTTGTTTCAAACCTTAGGGGCTACTTGTGGTGGCTTAACGTCGACTCCCGGCTTGGCAGTACTGACGGGTGCAACCGATTCGAGTCAACCTGTCACTAGTTACGTGGCCGCGTACCCAGTCGCTTTGGCTCTCATCACCATCGCTGCACCACTGTTGGTTGATTTGATCAAGCGATTTTCTTAGCTGCGGAGGGTGGGAAGGATGACGGTGGCGGTGGTCCCCTGCCCTGGTCGGCTGTCGAAGGTTAACTGGCCATCGAGTCGTCGGATCACGTTTTGCGTTAGATGCAATCCGAGTCCCATGCCGCGGCCTGGTTCTTTGGTGGTGAAAAACGGTTCGCCAATTCTCTCCAAGATCTCTGCGGTCATTCCCGTCCCTTGATCGATGACGCTGATTCGCCAGCCCTTGTCGCTTGGCTCGGCCAGCAGACGTACGGGCGCTCCAGGCTGACTTGCATCCAGCGCGTTCTGTAGCAGATTGCGAATGGCCTGCGCAGCGGCTTGTACGGGCAATAGATTTGATAACTCACGCGCTGCCACCGCAACTTCGGTCTTGACCCGCTCCGGTTCGCGTAGACCCAATAGTGTTTCTGATAAAAATGTTTCAATTGAAATCGTTCGCAGCTTTTCACCCGCCGCTTCGCCAGCGGTGCTGGTCATGCGGTCGAGAATTTGACGACATCGATCGAGCTCGGAACGAATCAGCGTCACATCGCGACTGACCCCCTCTGGGACATTCTGTTTCTCAAGCGCTCGACTTAATTCCTTAGCCACTACGGCAATGGTACTCAACGGCGATGCCAGTTCGTGCGCCGCGCCAGCCGCGAGTGTAGTGAGGGCCTCCAATTGTCGATTGCGAAGTCGCGCGTCCTCAGCATCTTTGAGCGCTTGTTCGCGTTGCTTAAGTTCGCCAGTCAGGATGGTGATGAAATAGGTAATGACTCCGCTACAAGTGGCAAACGACACGAAAAATCCGATCTTGGGAATTGTCCAACTGGTCCCTCCTTCCGCAGAGGCAGCCAGCAGACTGGTCCCGCTCAACGCGGCGATGGGGAGCGCGCGGACGAGTAATAGCATCACGCCAGCCACAGTGGCCAACCATACTCCCCAGGCCCAGGCGGGCGCAATGATCGCACCGGCCACCGCGATATTGACAAAGTAGAATAGCGCAAACGGATTGGCCATGCCAGCGGACAGGTACAGCATGCCGGTTAGTACCACGATGTCGATCAACATCAATGCCGATACGACTTGGTCGGTCGGGAGTCGATCTGCGCGGTCGAGTCCACGTACCGCCAGCCAGCGCAGCCAAGCGGCATAGCCAGCGTTGGTGAGCGCAGTAGTCCCAATTAAGGCCAATAGTCCAGGGGCGGGAAGTTCGATCTGCATCCCCCACATCACCACGACCATCGTCAGTAGTTGTCCCGCCACGGCCACCCACCGCAGTTGCTGAAACCAGATCGCGGTTTCCAACGTCGGATAGCTATGCACGTGCGGTCGGATGAACGGTGGAAGTCGCATCGTAGATGGGGAGATGGCGTGGGTGGCACTGGCCTAGCCAGTGGTGTCGAAGGATGTGAGCTGGGACTACATGCGATATTTTGAGCGTTCGAAGTAATGAATCTGGCCTATCACAAGTCTACCCAGTGAAGGATAGGCTTGTCACTTGTCAGTTGTCACTTGTCACTTGTCACTTGTCACTTGTCACTTGTCACTTGTCACCTGAAACCTGAAACCTGGAACCTGAAACTTCTTTACGGCGTACCGAATCTCAGGAGTGTTGCAGGAGGATTCTGAGCGGCGTCGAGCAACTCGGCATGGAATTCTATCTGCCCGTCTAGCCACCCTTGTAACTGGTGGGCATCGGCGACGATTTCCAACCACCGCGTCGCCAGCTTGTGTTGTGTCTCGAGCTCGCGGCGGCGCGACGCGAGGTTGGTCCGCGCTTCGGATGGCAATCCGTCGATGGCGCGCAGCATGTGGTTCCGCTCCAACTCTGTCTGCAACCACTGAGTTTGGTTTCGTAATGTGATTTGAGCTCGATCAAGCCAAACTTGATCAAGTGGAATGGCCAGCCCAGGGAAATCTTTAGCCCCTGCCGCAATGCGCCACCGCAACGAAGTTTGACGCGGATTGACCAACTGCGATTGGACCATCAACTGTGTTGGATTTGGTTTGGCGGCGGATTTGTACCACTGCGACTTCGCGTTTTCTTTGGGTGCTGTATCTTCCTGAATCAGCCAGTTCGCCCCCTCTCGTCTCGAGACCAATTGAGCCTGGGATGGGAGAGCAGTAAAGCCATCGCTGACGACCAGCCGTAGTTTCCACGATGGCTGTCGAGCGCGAATGGTTTTATCGAAAACTTGCAACTGATTCGCGGGAGCCACAGTTAATATCAGAGGTACAGAATCTGCGTTTTCGGCGCTTTGACCCGCGGCGGGAATCATATTTTCCAACGTCTGCTTTTCAGCCGATTCGGTCAAGGTGGTTAGTTCTCTTAGCACGTCAATCATCGTTTCCGATTGAGAACTGTTTGCGGGAGGGGCCAACGCGATCTCATCCGATGCACCGACTTCGGGAGTGCCGGTTTCTACAGCAGTGGAGCTGGCAAGTGAAGTTGTGGCTTCGAATGAAGTGGCGGCTGGTAGTAGCAGTTCGTTGGTCAGCGACAAAGCTTCGACGGATCGCTGGAGATTTCCGACATCGTCATTCTGATCGTATTCGTCCGTTGTAGTTTGCGTCACGTCGTTGGGGAGACTGGGGCTGCTGGCGCGAAGAGTTGGCTGTGTCGAACCGGTGGTAGCAATTGTGTGCTTGGGCTCGATTGAGTTGGATAGGCGAAGCGATGATACCAAGCAGATACCGGCGAACACTGCGATCCCGACCACGATAGTTGCAATGCTGAGATGAGGCCGAAATGAAATCTTCGGTCGGCGCTGTCGTGGAGTTGCAAGTCGACTGCGCGCATTTCCGCTGCTAGTGAGGGACAATGCGGTTGGGCTGGTGGTGTGCGTGGTAATCAAACAGAAGTTAACCTGCGCCGGTTGTGCCTCACCATTCAGCTTCGATTCACTATCTGCCGGGGAGCAGTAGTCGTGAATCACACGCAAGTCATTGGTTAGGTTCTGCGGTTGCGACCAGTGCAACACCTGTGCGATCAATTCATTCAAGCACAACGTACTGAGCGGGGCGGCTGCCTGGGTGTAACTCAGTATGCCTTGATCGTCTAATGCGATGGTGTTCCAAGCTGCGTGTGTGTCTGAGTTGGCTGGTTGAGTATGAGGAGCGAGTCGGCCGGTCTGAATCTTCTTGTTCTCACGTTTAGGAAATTGCCGAAGTTGCCACGCCCAATCGAGACAGATCTCGACTGGTGGTTTACCGAGGCGATCAAGCGTTTCCTGGACAGTGGGCATGGGCAAATTTTAGCACGGGCAAACAACGTGCGTGTGGCCGGTAGTTGCATTTTGCGGGAAGATTGATGGGGCACATGTTTCTTATGCTTTCATTAAGTCATAAAGGCAATAGGGACAGGAGGTTACGCGAATCGGCTCCTTGGCCGTCGTTCGACCGTGGCAATTCACCAACAGATTTTCCACCGAGATTGTCGATGGAAGAACGATAAACTGTGGTACGATGCTGAGACGTTAAAGTGGGAGTCGACCAGGGTTCTTCCACGGCATTGCCAGGGTGATCAGCGAGGTGTCCGCGCCGGGTTCAAAAAACAGTTTGACATACATGCTAGCAAATCTACAATCGCACCCATCAGCGACAGCAAGGCTGTCACCTTAGTCCGCTGGCGACCGTGAGAAAGTCGTCGGTAGAGAATGAGGTTCGAGTTCGGTGGAAAGTTAGTGGCCTCTCTTTTCAGCCCCGAACAGCTCGATAGTGGAGCGTGGCAAGGTTTGCCATGAGCGTCAAACAGGACCCAGTTCGCGCATGGTTTGCGCGGACGTTGACCGAATAGGAGTGCGCGCCGAGCATGGCACACGATGTGAACCAGAGCGCTATGGATGTCGCCGCTCAAGTGCGATCTGCTTTGGTCGATAGGATCAGCTCAGAGCGCTACGAATTATGGATTTCGAACGACGCGCAATGGTCCTTCAGTAGTGGGACTCTGCATATTTCGTTCAAAAACGATTTTGCGGCCCAGCTAGCTAAACGCATGTTGGCCAAAGAGATTTCCGAAACAGTTGTGGACGTCGTCGGTTGCGCGCCTGAGGTCGTCTATGCGGTTACACCACCGACACTTGCCGTGGAGGCGTGGGAACGTAAGGCGTCGGAACGCAAGCTGTTGGAGCAGCAGTCAGCCCGTCCAAGTCAGCCTGAGAGGCCTACCCGCGAGGTTGCAAAGCCAGACGTAACTCCCCCCCTTAAAACTCAATTAACATTTACCGACATAGCGCGCTCAAACGTTGACGTAGCCACCAAGGCCGCGCCGCGTGCGATCGATCTGTGGGAGCAGTTCGTGCAGGGAACTTCCAACCAACTCGCCTGGGCCACCGCCAACTTGATCGTCTCCGAACCGGGGCGTTTGAGTCCCGTGGTTTTGCACGGCCCGAGTGGATGCGGCAAGTCGTATCTGGCGGCTGCGGTGGCCGAACGCTTGCGAACTGTTAAGCGTCTGCGGCGAGTAGTGCATATGTCCAGCGAGCAATTTACGAATGATTATATGGAAGGCCTACGCGGTGGTGGACTTCCCATGTTTCGTCGCAAGTACCGCGATGTCGAAGCGCTGATCCTGGACGACATTCAGTTCTTTGTCGGAAAGAAGTCGACGATTGGCGAACTGAAACACACGCTCGACAATCTATTGCGGATGGGTAAGCAAGTCGTACTGACCGCCGATCGCGGCTTGGGAGAACTGCAGGCACTCGGGGGAGAATTGGTCGGACGCTTGCGAAGTGGCATGATCACCCCCGTTTTTCCGCTCGACGAAACCACGCGCAGCGGCGTGCTGACTCAGTTGTTCTCTGCTGCTGGGCTAGATATCAGTCGAGAGATCATCGAGCAGATTGCCAGTCGTGCGACCGGCGACGGACGCGTGCTTAGCGGGATTGCCAAACGCTTAATGGCTGTTTCCGCCCTTCGCGCTCACAAGTTGACATGGGAGGAATGTTGGGAAGCCATCCACGATTTAGTGCAAGCCACGCAACCGGTCGTCCGCATTGCGGATATTGAGCGCGCGGTGTGCGGTATGTTTGGACTTGAACCCCAAGCGCTTCAGTCCGAAAATAAAACTCGCAACGTGAGTCAACCGCGCATGTTGGCCATGTTTCTATCGAGGAAGTACACACCGGCGGCTTACAAAGAGATTGGCGAGTATTTTGGCAAGCGGCGACACAGCACTGTCATCTCCGCTGAGAAGACTGTGGAGGGTTGGTTAACTGAAAATGTCGGTCTGCAAGTGGGACGAGGGCTGACTGTTCGCGACGCCATTCGACAGGTCGAAGCCCAACTGCAGGTAGGGTAGTAGGGACCGCCAGGTAACAGCTCGTTGCCTTAAATCGGTAGGTTTGAGGGGCTGCCTCCTAGCCGGATAGACGGGATGCGCTATCTGGGACTGCTTGCTAAGCTTGGGTCGCCCCTGTCCAGCTCGACAACTGCCTGATTCGCTCGATCTTTCTTATGGCAGAAGCTGAGACTTAAGCGCATAATGAATGAATGGTATTCCACGATAACCTTTTCCCATCTCCTCCTAGTTGTTCCTGCAAAAAGTTGTTCCTGCGAAGCATTCTCTGCTAGCCAGCCTGTGCACGAGCACACTACCTACCAAGTCCAGCTATGTCGCGCGATGTCTCCATCGATACTGCTGATCGCTTAAGTGGCAATGAACTCTCGGCCTTTCGAGAACAATTTCTTGCGCTCAGCGACTTGAACAGTGGTGAACTAGACGATGTGGCGGATGACTGCGTTCCCAAGACGATCGCCCATTTTAAGATTGTTCGAAGACTGGGGAGTGGCAGTTTCGGTTGCGTCTACATGGCCTACGACAGTCGTTTGTCGCGGAATGTGGCGATAAAGGTCTCGCACTTGGGGGTGCATACCAACAGTCAAACACGCAACCGCTTTATTCGCGAGGCGCACGCGGCGGCCCGGCTGGCACATCCCAACGTAGTTTGCCTGCACGAATATGGCGAAGCGCAAGGGCTGTTGTATTTGGTCTACGAAATGTGCGAGGGATCGACACTGGAGCAGTGGATCACGGAGCAAACCTCCCCCATCCCAGTGCGCGCGGCGGTGGGGATTGTCCGTGAACTGGCTCAGGGCTTGTCCCACGCGCACTTGCACGGCTTGGTCCATCGCGATGTGAAGCCGCACAATGTATTGTTGACCGCCAACTACGACGATCAGAGCTGGATGCCTTTCACACCGCGCATTACCGACTTCGGTTTGGCACACGATTGGACAAGCGATGTTGGTGGTTCGTTGTCAGCCCGCTTGGTGGGGACGATCGATACCATGTCACCTGAACAGGCGCGCGGCGACGCGCACAACGTGACTCCCGCCGCCGACCAGTACTCATTGGGGATCGTGCTTTATCGGATGTTGACGGGGACCGTTCCCTTTGCCAGCGGAGATGTAGTTAAGACTCTTCAGCGGATTTGCAACGAGCAGCCGCGATCTCCGCGTCGACTGCGTCCCGAGGTCACGCGTGACCTCGATGCGATTGTCATGACTTGTTTGAACAAACGTCCCGAAGCGCGTTACGCATCGTGCAAAGAACTCGCACGCGACTTGGATCGCTACCTGCGCGGTGTTCCGGTGGCCGCGCGTCCGCTGCGGAGTTATCAACGCGGCTGGCGCGTGCTGCGGGCCGCACCACTCGTTTCGGCTTTGGTGTTGGCCATCCTCCTCGGTAGCCTGGCCAGCGCGGTCACGTTTTCAATGATGGCCAGCAACTTGCAGTCACAACAGCAAGAACTGCGTCAGACACTCAAAGAGTTGACCGCCAGTGAAGCAATTGCCGTTGAAGAACGACACGTTTCCGAAACAGCGGTGGTCGCCCTCACCGAGCAGAAGCAACTCGCGGATTTCCAGCGACGACAGGCCGTGCGTCAAGCCTACCGTGCTGATGTTCATCGCGCTTATGAAGCATGGCACAACCAACAGTTGTTGGCCACCGTCGATATGCTCGATGCAATCCGCAGCAATGTGGAAGGAGTTGTCACTCCATGTTACGGTTTTCGCTTGTTGGCCAATCAGGCGCAAGATTCAGCCCTGCGATTGAGCTATCACGATGCTCCGGCCACGGAGGTGAGCCCGATTGCCGGTACTCCGCTGGTTGTCTCCGCTGGGCACAATGGTGTCCTAAAATTCCACAATATCCAAACGGGCAATCTTGAGTATTCAGTAGTCCCCCAGACTGGCTGCCAAATCGATGCCCTCGACGTCAGCACCGATGGGACCAGGATCGCTGTAGGCTACAACAGCCCGTGGATGCTTTCTCCCTGTGCCAAAATCTATCCGCTAAAGTTGCACGAGTCGAGCGGTTGGTTGGGTGAAGTCGAGGCGACTCACTATTCGTCAACGACCATCGAGGCGTTGCGTTTTTCAGCCAGTGGGGACTACCTAGCGCTCGGTCAACGTTATGAACGTGTCTCCATCCGCGAAGTTGCTGGCGGCGAATTATTGTCGAGAATCCCCAGCGGCTCGCGTAATCGCTCGGTTGATTTCTCTCCCACGGGCGAGGACTGTCTAATCACCGGGCCAGACCATCAACTGCTGTTGGCCAATTCGCGTTCGGGTGAATTGAACAAGCGGTTTGAGTGCACAGGGCGTCCCGTCTATGCACGCTACTCTCCGGCGGGAGAATGGCTGGCCTGCGCTACGTTCAATGATTCCCATATCACGTTGATCTCGACCGTCGTAGCTGGGGCGACGGTCAAGCTAACTCAATCACGCGGTATCGTCGAGTCGCTCGAATTTAGTGCCGATGGACGGTGGATCGTAGCCGGGACGCGGCGTGGCGGAGTGGTGGCTTGGTGGTTGGGCGATCTATTCTGCAGCACGAACTCTCAATCACCACCCCCTGAATTAGCTTGTGCGGCTGAGTTCGTTTCGCACAGCGGCGAGGTTACTTCCGTATGTGTGGTGGAAGGCAAGTCGATTGTCAGTGTTAGTGATAGTGGCTCCGTGGTCGTCAACCCACTTCCGCGCGATAAAGTCAATCTACTCGGCGATCACGTCGCAGTGGCGGCAATTGTTTACGATAGAATCGGACGAAGTGTTCTACAGGGACGTCACGATGGTGGCGTGGTCCTGGTCGGCTTTGATGCCGAACAACAACGCTCATTGATTGGCCCTGGAACCAGTGCCGTCTCTGCCGCGTGTACCAGCCGCGACGGCAAACTGGCCGCTATCGGCTGGCGAGACGGACGCATTGCAGTCATCGATCTGCTGACTGGTGGAGTGACTGAATGTGGTTACGCGCTCCCGACCGATTCGTTGGACGAACGCAAGATAGGGAGCCTCACATTTGATGAATCGAGTAGGCTGTTGGCTGCCTGCGGAGACGATGCGCGTCTGCGAGTTTGGGATGTGAATGAACTAACCCGGCCACGTTGGGAGACGATGCTTCGCTCCTACGCTTACGTGACTTGCTTTTGCGGTCCGGGACGGGTGGCGGTGGGAGGGATGTTTGAAGAGATCGTGATCTGTGACACCACAAGTGGTTCAGCTTGCAGCCGTGTCGCCGGAGCTGGTCGGACGGTCAGTTTACTACATGATCCGCAACGCGGGCGACTGATTAGTGGGCACGTCGACGGTCGGTTGCGCATTCACACGGGTGAGAATTGGCAGCAAACCGAAACGCTCAACGGCGATGCGGGAGAAGTTTTGGGCCTAGTTGGATCACCGAATTGGGAATGTTATGTCAGTGGCGATTCTCTGGGGAACATCAAAGTCTGGGACGCGGAGCGACTTGAATTCATCGGCCACCTGCACTCAATTCGCGCTGGGCCACGCATCGTATCGTTGGGTCTCGATCCGCAAAATCATGATTTGATCGTGTTCCATGATGACCTCACCAGGTCCGAGCCGCATGGACTCAGTTGTTCACTCTTCAGCGGACGGTAGAGTAGCTAAGCATCGTTCGGGAAATAACTGTCGTAGCTACGTTCGCCAGAACGTCGACTCCCTGCCGTCTGGCGACGGCAGCTACTTTTAAGATCGGACACTTATTTTCCGATCGATGCTAACCAGTCATGATCCCACCGATGCAAGATCGGTGGTGATCGGCAAGAGCGCCCCACTGGTTTCCTTTTGTCATGCTTGGTGACGTTAAATTTTCGCATCATTCCACCGCGCTCAACTCCAGCCATCGCTCCTCGGCGGCCCCCAAGTCCATTTCAACTGCTTTCACTTCATTGTGCAGTCGCAGTGCCTCGTCGGCATCGGTGGAGTTCATCAGTTGCTCATTGAGCTCGATACGTCGCGCGTCGAGAGTCTTGATCGTGCGTTCAATAATCTTCAGTTCCTTCCGCACCTGATTAGGGTCGAGCAGACCCTTGGGCGCTGCAGAAACCTCTGCTTTGGACTTTTTGAGTTTGGAACGCGTCGGAGCGCGAGTTCGTTCACCCTCTTCAATCTCTTTGTTGATGTAATACAAATAAGCGTCGTAGTCTCCGCCATAATTCTTGGCGGAGCCATCGCGAACTTCAATAATGTCGGTCGCCAAGCGGCGCATGAAATGTCGATCGTGACTGGTGAAGATTACTGTTCCGCGATAGGCCAACAACGCTTCGGCCAGCGACTCCACGGTCTCGACGTCCAAGTGGTTACCCGGTTCGTCCAGGACCAGAATGTTGTAAGTCCCCAGCAGCAATCCAGCCATGCATAAACGAGCGCGTTCGCCGCCAGAGAGCACCTGCACTCGCTTGCGAACGTCATCGCCACGAAACAACAGAGAGCCAGCTACGGTCAAAATTTGTTGATTGGTAGTCCCCGCCGTAGCCTTCGACTCAAGGTACTCAAGTACCGTTTGCTTCGGCTCGAGGCTGCCGTAGACGTGTTGCGCATAAACGCCGATATCGCACGCGTGCCCCCACCGCACGTTCCCGTCCAGTGGCGATAATGAACCGACGATCGTTCGTAGCAGCGTCGTCTTCCCTTGACCGTTGTCTCCGACGATGGCGGCGCGTTGACCATGCTCGATCTCAATGTTGATCTGTGCGGCCACCGAATGATCTGGGTAGCCAATCGATAGATCAATCATGCGGACAGCGGCACCATTGCGGGGAGTCACGATCGGTGCGCGGATTGAAGCGGTTGGAAGCTCTTCTGCAATTTCGATCGTTTGCAGGCGTTCGAGCTGTTTACCTTTGGAGCGCGCTTGACTGGCCGTGCTAGCCCGCGCGCGATTCTTATCGATGAACTTTTGCAAGTGCTTTTGCTTGGCTTGCACCGCCGCGTTGACTCGTTCATCATGCTCGCGCCGCTCGGCTTGATAAACCAGAAAGGCTTCGATCTTTCCCGGATACATCGTCAACTTACCGCGCGATAGGTCGAGCGTATGATCGCAGGTGGCTTGTAAAAACGCGCGGTCGTGCGACACGATCAAGGCGGCCTTATTAAAGCTCCTCAAAAAGTGTTCGAGCAGAATTTGGGTGCGGACGTCGAGAAAGTTAGTCGGTTCGTCAAGCAGTAACAAGTTCGGTTCGCGCAACAGCAACGAAGCCAACTTGACGCGCGTTTGCCAACCGCCAGACAGTTCCGAAATGGGACCGTTGAGATAACTCCCCTTGAGTTCGAATTCCCCCGCCACTTCGCCGCATTTCCAATCGGGCTGCTCGCTATCACGCATCAAAAAGTCGAGCGCCGACTCGCCGGGTTGAAACGGATCGTGTTGTCGCAAATAGCCGACTTGCAGGCTCGAGTGGCGGAGCACCTCACCTTTTTCCAGTTCTTCCTCGTCGAGTAAGACCCGCAACAGGGTTGATTTGCCAGCACCGTTGCGACCCACGAATCCAACTTTAACATTGTCGTTGATCGACGCCTCGGCATCGTCGAGCAGTACTTGGTGACCGTAGCTCTTGCAAGCTCCGCGAATTTGTATCAGGACACCCATATTTGACGGCTTGAAGCGTAGATTGATTGAAGTTTGAGGGGCACCAGTCTAACGAAAAATCTGCGAAAGGCTAGGCTTTCTCCGCGCGGTTGCCACAATCGGCCATCGCGTGGATACTGTATACCCCAGGTCATGCCCCAGGTCCAAAGTCGTTCGACGCTCGCCGTCGGCTTCTGGAACTCGCCGGACTGGTGGTTGCCGACCGGAAACCAGTGAAGCTAAGAGTCGCGTGCTAGAAACCCTAATTTCCGTCCTGTAGTGAACCTCAGACGCTAGCCGTGGGATTGCATGTAGCGTCGCCCATGGCTAACGCTTGAGGTTCACTGGCAGTGCGAGGCCTGCTAAATCAAATAAAATCAACACGACTGGACCACACATGAATAACTGCGAATCAATCCCTCTGGCCAACGGCGACATGCTACCGACTGTGGGATTAGGGTTGTGGAAAATTGACAACGCCACCACCTCTCAGATGGTCGTAGCCGCAATCGAAGCGGGCTATCGCCACTTGGATGCCGCCTGCGACTACGGCAACGAGCGCGAGGCGGGGGAAGGTATTCGCCAAGCGCTCGCGCAAGGACTGTGTACTCGCGAAGAGTTGTGGATTACCAGCAAACTGTGGAATACATTTCACGCGCGCGAACATGTCCGACCCGCAATCGAGCGCTCGCTAGCCGACTTGGGATTGGACTACCTCGATCTGTACTTGATTCACTTCCCCATCACGCTCAAATATGTCTCCCCCGAACAACGCTATCCGCCAGGTTGGTTTTTTGATGATAGTGTTGACCAACCGCGGATGGAGACCTCAGGGGTACCGATCGCTGAGACATGGGGTGCCATGGAAGAGGTCCAGATTGCGGGACTTACCAAGCATATCGGCGTCAGCAATTTCGGATGCGCTTTGATCCGTGACTTGTTATCCTACGCCTCGGTCCGTCCGAGTGTGCTACAAGTTGAATCGCATCCATATTTAGTACAGGAAAAACTGCACCGTTACTGTCAACAGGAGCAGATCGCCTATACCGCATTCTCTCCTTTGGGGGCTGGCTCCTATGTTCCGTTAGGAATGGCCGAAGCGAGTGATTCGGTCCTTGAACAGCCGATCATCCAGGAAATCGCCAGCCGTCACGCTAAATCTCCGGCACAAATCGTATTGCGGTGGGGGGTGCAACGCGGTACCGCAGTGATTCCCAAAACCAGTCGCGTGGAACGTTTGCGTGAAAATATTAGCTTGTATGATTTTCGTCTGAGCGATCAAGAGATGTCACACATTAACGGACTTGATCGCCAGCAGCGATACAATGATCCAGGCGTTTTCTGCGAACAGGCCTTTGGCTGCTTTTATCCAATCTACGAGTAAACCTAAGAAAGAGACATGACAGTGCAGTCTATCCTGGAATCAGCCTGCGAGGCGGCGCGGGTCGGCGGAAAAATCTTGCGTGAGCAATTGGGCAAGGCGGCGGTCCGTGAAAAAGGACCAGCCGATCTGGTGACCGACGCTGACTTGGCGTCACAGCATGCAATTGAAAAGCTGTTGACCGCGCGTTTTCCTCATTACGCATTCCTGGGGGAAGAGTCGACCGAGGAGGAGCGCCGCGCGGCGGTGGCCAGTGGTCGACCAATGTGGGTCGTGGACCCGCTGGACGGCACCGCCAACTTTGTCCATCGACTCCTGAGCTTTTCCGTTTCCATCGCACTGATCGATGGCAACACGCCACGCGCGGGCGTGGTCTACGATCCGATGCTCGACATCCTGTACGCCGCCGATGATCATGGCAATGTTTCCAAGAATGGAAAGTCGATTCGCACCAGCGGTTGCACCGCACTCGACAAAGCCATGGTCTGCTGCAGTTTTCGCCCGAGTGTATCGCGACATGATCCCGAAGTACACCAATTCCTAAATGTCCTAGAAGCGAGTCAATCTTTGCGTCGACTTGGCTCCGCAGCTCTCAATTTGTGTTATGTGGCGGAAGGCTGTTTGGACGCATATTGGGCCAGTTCCATCAAAACCTGGGATATTGCCGCTGGCTACCTCATCGCACGCAATGCAGGTGCCAGCTTTTCCGATTTTGATGGCGGCGAGTTCGATTTATGGATTCCCAAACTGGTATCCTCGGCCACGCCTCAACTGCAAGCCACGTTGCTGCAGTGTCTTAACTCGCGATAGCCACGCCTCATTTGCAAGCCACTGACTGTTATCTTTTTGCCGCACATTTTTTTGTCGACCGTTTTAGTCGTGGTTAGCATCGTGCGGGAAATAACTGTCCGAACTTAAACGTAGCTGCGGTCGCCAGACCGCAGGGAATCGACGTTCTGGCGAACGTAGCTACGACAGCTATTTACCCCACGATGCTTAACTTTACGATGGGCTGACGCTGGCTGTCACTAAATACAGACGCTGTTTCGTCCGACAAAAAAATGTGCGGCAAAAAAATGCTGTATTCGAGGGAGTCGCTACAACTTGGCGGATTGACGACTATAGAATCCTGAGCACTTGGGGACAATTGTTCTACTCTGATAGATAAAAAAAGTGCCACGCCGGAACGTGACACTTATTAATTTTTGATCTTGGTAAAACTAAGAGTTTTCTACTGACTACTTGGCTCCTGCCAATTCCTTTTTGCGACGCGAGGCGATGATCGCTTCCTGCACGTTGCTTGGGCACTTGCGATAGGTTAGCAATTCCATCGTAAAGGTCCCCTGTCCCTTGGTCATACTCCGCAAGTCGGTGGCGTAACCGAAGGTTTCTGCCAATGGAACTTCGGCAATGATGTAGGAAACCGTGTCGCGAATGTCGGTGGAGACAATCAGGCCTCGGCGACGAATCACGTCACCCACCACATCCCCCTGATACAATTCGGGACATTCAATTTCGCACTTCATGATCGGCTCCAGCAGCATCGGTTTGCTCTTCAGGATCGACTCTCGGAAGCAGCCTTGTGCGGCGATATAAAACGCCCGTTCGGACGAATCGACATCGTGGTAGCTCCCGTCGCGCAAATCGATGCGGACACCCACCACGGGGAACTCAGCCAAGGGACCCTTACTCAGCGAATCGCGCATCCCTTTTTCGACAGGGGCGATGAACTGCTTGGGGATTCGACCACCGACGACATGCTCTTCGAATTCAAACACAGCGGCTCCTTCGGTATCAATCGGCGTCATTTCTCCCACGATGTGAGCGAACTGTCCCGAACCACCGGTCTGCTTCTTGTGTTTGTAATTGAATTCGACCTTCTCGCCGGGTGCCTCGCGGTAGCTTACCTTAGGTGCCCCAGCTTCGATTTCGATCTTGTACTCGCGCCGCATGCGCTCGATGTAAATCTCGAGGTGTAATTCACCCATGCCGCAAATGATCGTCTCGCTCGTTTCTTCGTCGTTGTAGACTTGGAACGTTGGATCCTCTTTGCGGAAGCGCTGCAAGGCCTTCACCATTTTGTCAGCATCCGCCCGAGCGGGAGTAACTGAGACTTTGATGACCGGCTCGGGAACGAACATACTTTCCAGAGTGCAATAATCGCGATCAGCAGCGTAGGTATCGCCCGACGCACAATCGATACCCATGATGGCCACAATATCTCCAGCCTCAGCCGAATCGATTTCTTCGCGTTCGTTAGCGTGCATACGGACGATGCGGCTAAAGCGATCCTTGCGACCAGTTCTCTGGTTGACGTACATCTCACCCTTGTTAATCTTCCCTTGGTAGACGCGCAAGAATGTCAACTGACCATAGGGGTCTTCAACGATCTTGAAGGCCATGCCGACAAACGGCTCTGTGATGTCTGGCTTGAGGGCGAACTTTTGCGTTTCGTCGTCAACTTTACGAGCCTTGATTTCACGTTCCAATGGACTGGGCAGGTAGCGAACGACAGCGTCGAGCAACGGCTGCACACCTTTGTTCTTGAAGGCCGAGCCGACTAATACCGGGGTCAAGCCCTGGTTCTGAACTGCGTCTTTGATTACTTTGTGGATCAACTCATCGCTGACACCTTCTTCGCTCAGCAGCAATTCCATCATCTCGTCGTTGTACATCGACAGGCTCTCAAGCATTGCTTGACGATACTCTTTCGCTTCGTCTTGCATGTCCGCTGGAATCGGACCTTCTTCGACGGTGGTTCCCTGGTCGCCGGTAAAGGTGAGCGCTTTCATAGTGATCAAATCGATACAGCCACTGAACGTCTCGCCAGCACCGATCGGCAATTGCACTAAGACAGCATCGGTATTGAGTTTTTCGCGCATCATGGCCACAACCTTCTTGGCATTGGCTCCGGTGCGGTCCATTTTGTTGATGAAAGCCAAGCGAGGGACGTTGTAGCGCCGCATCTGACGGTCGACCGTCAACGATTGGCTCTGCACCCCACCTACGGCACACAGTACCAACACGGCACCGTCAAGGACACGCAGGCTGCGTTCGACTTCGATCGTGAAGTCTACGTGGCCGGGGGTATCGATCAGATTGATGTGGTGAGTCTCGTTGATATGGTTACTACTTGTACCCCCACCCCACGCCACGCTGGTCGCAGCGCTGGTAATAGTGATACCGCGTTCTTGCTCCAATTCCATATGGTCCATCGTCGCGCCATCGCCGCCACCCTTGACTTCTTCAATCTTATGGATGCGACCAGTGTAAAACAGAATTCGCTCGCTCAAAGTAGTCTTACCTGAGTCGATGTGAGCACTAATACCAATGTTGCGTACTTTTGCGAGTTCCATAATTCACCTAGGAGTAACCGAATCAAAAACCGGACCAAGAACTTAGTCGAGGGCCAGCGACGAACGAACTGTTTTGTCAAAAACGACCTGCCATGAACTAGACGAGAGCATCCGCCTGGATGTTCAGAGTGACTGAAAATAGTTTACCTGGGTTGGGGTAATAACCTATGAGTCCGCTCAGTGCCTAGCGATCGGAATTATCCTAATCCCAATAGCCAACATATCTTACAGCTTCTCGCGATCCTCGAAAGGCCAAAAATCCATTGGTTACGTACTAATTGGCACGCAAAGTGTTGCCCCAGCACCGAACCCCTGCCCCAGGGCGTCGTCAACGCTCGCTCCACTCGCGTTGACTTGCCCTGGGCTAGGTAATCGGCTGGACCTTCGGCCCGAAGAGAAATTGGAACGATTGGGACAATCGTTCTACAATATTTTTGGATGGTACGTTTCGTTACGCTCAGGCATAGTCAACTTGGGGTTGTTCCGATGCCGATCGGCATCGCGGTCTGTTTTCTTGAGTAGGTTATGGCGGAGTGCCTGCTCCAAATCAATGCCCGTTTGATTGGCCAAGCAAATTAGCACGAACAACACATCACCAATTTCATCGCTTAAATCCGACGGCGATTCGCCAGGCTTAAAACTTTGATCGCCGTGGGTCCGCGATATAATTCGTGCTAGTTCTCCAACTTCCTCCATCAACTGAGCTAGATTTGTGAGTTCGGAGAAATAGCGGACTCCGACACTCTTGATCCACCCGTCGACGATCCGCTGCGCTTCACCTAACGAAAGTGGTTGCTCCGCGTCCATAATTAACCGTCGACCAAGGGTTTGAGTTTGTCGAGCCAACGCGGGATGGCTTCTAGCGGTTCTTCGTCCGCCTCATATTCCAACGCCACCCAACCGCTATAGCCCGCATCTTTGAGAATGTTGATCACTCGCGGAAGATCGGTGGGCTGTGTTTGATCGCCCACATGAACTTCGACCTTAATCTGCGCGTTGACGGCGTAAGGAGCAATCTTAGCCAACTCGGCATAGGGATCGCCAGCATGAAAATTGCCAGAATCAAAATTGACTCCGAAGGCAGGTGAATTGACCTGCCGCACGATCTCAAGCAGCCCCTCGGCTTGAGCTGTGACGCCGCCGTGGTTCTCCAGTGCCAAGATGACTCCCTGCTCGGCGGCGGACTGACAAGCTGTTTCGCAAATTTTGGCACACCGCGCGAGCGTCTGACTCAGTTCCTCGCCCTTCACCTCTTTGCCCGCGAAGATGCGAATGGCGGGAGCACCTAGCACTGCATAGTGATCAACCCACGCCTGTGTGTGCGCCAAATCGGCGGCAACGGTAACAGGATCGACGCTGCAGAAATCATTACGGATCGCTCCGCCCGAAATCGTCACTCCTCGCAAATGACAATGCCGCTTGAGTTCCAACAAATACTCGCGCGTTACTTGCTCTGGAAAGTAGTACGAAGTAAGTTCGGCACCGCCGAGTCCCTGTGCGTGACAGAAATCGACGAACTCGAACAAGTTCATCTTGAATTGTTCGGTCGCTTTGGGTTGCAGATACTTTCGCATCGAATAGGCTGCCAAGCTCAATCGCAACTGTCCCGGCTTTTCGCGCTGAAACGGCTCGATGGACAACCCCGGCAAAGTGGTTAGGGCACAGGCGGCTAAACTTCCAGTGGTGATGAATTGTCGGCGGTACATCAGTTGAATCTCGCGGTGAAACTAGTCGGTTGAATAACGCAGGTTGAGCGGGTCTTTAAGCACAATCTACTACTCCAAGTCAGCATTGTAGCAAATGGTTTTCACTCACGGCAACCGAGTGCGGCAGTGCATCTAAGATAGTAATTCGCAATTCTTCATCTTTTTGCCGCACATCTTTTTGTCGGAACATGCTGGGGGCTGACAGTGAGCGACTGTTGGCTGTAACGTGGCTCAGATGTGGCCAAATCTAAATCTCGCCGACAAAAAAATGTGCGGCAAAAAGATGAAAACCTCGAATATCGGTGTCGAAAAAGTCTCGCCAAGCCTACCTTGGGTCTACTTAGTGTCGCGGATCGCTCCGTTGTCCTAAAGCGTGATCGCGATAATGCACTGACCGGCGGAGCGGTCAGCGACTTGGGGACAATGTTACTGTTGGCTGAAGGTGAGTCCGCGTAGACTGTCGTCGCCACTTTGATCGTTGACGGCATCGAGTCCACCTGAGAGGGCGAAGCCATCCACCAGTGCTTGAGCGCGAGCCAATTGGCCGCGGGCTTGGTTGAACTGTAGATTCGAATCGAAGTAGGTGCGGCGCGCGACCAAGACTTGAATGAAGCTCGTTTCGCCCGCCTTGTAGGCCAATTCGGCCAGTCGCAGCGACTCCTCGGCGCTGGGGAGTATCTCATCGTTGTAGCTCGTGACGGCGGCTAGTGAGGAATCGTACGCTTGCGAGATGGCAGCCACACGGGCTTTGATCGAATTCTCGATCCGTTCGACTTCCGCCACGGAGCGACAGTACTCCGCCCGCGCCGCCGCGATATTCCCTTGGTTCTGATTGAAGACTGGCAGGGGCGCGCCAATTTGCAAATTCACCAATCCGGAGTTGGTACCGTTGTCCACGCCAGCCGCCATTTGAACCGTCAAGTTCGATATGGGCTGTGCAATTTGTCGTTCGATATTCGCGCGGGCCTGGGCGACTCGGGCCTGGGCCACTTGTCGCTCGGGGCTTGAATTGATGGTCGAGGCTGCCACGCTGGACCAATCGAGCGTTGCCACTTCGCTCGGTAGCTCACCAATCAGACGGCCAGGAGCTAGGTAGGTTGCACCAGCCAGCGCGGACAACTCGCGCCAGGCCGCCGCGAAAGCCACCTGGGCTTGTCGATACGCCAAGTCAACTTCGTTCTTCTGCACTTTCGCTTGTAACACGTCAATCTGAGTTCCTTCGAGCGCCTTCTTGCGCAGTTCAGCCAACTCCAATCCCTGATCGGTGACCGACTGAAATTCATGAATGATTTCAATGCGTCGCTGGGCTGCCAAGGCATCGTAGAACTTAGCGCGAATGTCGGTGGTGACCCGCATACGCTGTGTTTCGAGTTCCAACAATTGAGCCCGCAAGGCTTCGTTGAGCACTCGCCGATTCAACTCCAGTTTCCCCCCACGCACGATCTCTTGCTCAATAAATGCAGTGTGTTGGTCGGTTGATTTGTCGGCAAGCTGAACTGCTTGGTAGCCCGCCACTGGATTGGGACTCAAACCCACTTGGTTCCGAAAGCCGGCCGCTTTCTGAGTGGCAAATGCCAACTCGCGCAGCGTCGGATTGTTAGACAAAGCGATCGATTCGAAGTCCCCCAATGTCATGGCAGACATTCCCAATTCGATCGTTGAGTTGGATGTCGCTGTGGGGTAATTGTCGGTTACTAAGTTGCGTTCGTTTTGCGGCGTGCTACTAGATGCGTTGTCGGCAGTGCTGACAGCCGAGCGTTGAGCTGCTTCAGATTGACTAGCAGAATCGCTGTAGGCGACCAACTTGAAAGGTGACTCGGTGCGGTCGCGAGAGGATGACTCCTCCGCAAACTCTGCCTGTGTTCGCCGCGGCGAAGAATGATCGACCTCAGTTGCGCTCTTGCGTGGCGCAAGCCATGCCGGCGAATGAACATACTGACGCGCGGACATACAGCCCGAAATCCCCAGCGTGGATAGGGCAAGTGCCAGTTTCAATGCGTGGCGGTTTATGTTCATTCGGTCATCCTCCCTCAGGCAAATGGTAAGGGAGGGTCACATGGGCAGATAGCTGCCGCGAACGGGCGCAGAACAGCGCACAATTAGAAGCAAGGCGAACCTTGAACAGTTTTGCGATCGGCGTAGTGACCTTCCCTGGTCACTCTTCATTTCGGTTGAGCTACAGCAATGAGTGCCGAAAAAATCGCAACTGAGGAGCGGCGAGCGGAATCGCAACGCTCCTAGCGACAGAACCGTTATAACCAGCCCTTCAAATCCGACACCAGCCAGACGACCGCTTCATTTGCTAGCTCTCTGATACTTTTCTGAATACTTTTCATAAAGCTGCGTGTGCCGACTGTGTAGATCGACTCGTCGACCTTGAATAAAGGCCACCTCGACTTGCGTGGGAGTCTCGAGAATGTCACCATTGGCTAGAAACAATGTCGCATCCATGCCAACTTGCAACGCTCCGATCCGCTCACTGACTCCCAATATCTCAGCGGAGCTCAACGTAATCGCACGCAGCGCCTCGTGCTCCGCAAGGCCATACGCAGCAGCGGTGGCCGCGTTGTAGGGCAAATTGCGAATGCCGTTGGCTCCAAAACTCCCGCCAGCCGAAATGCAGAATGCAATCCCCGATTCGTGTAGTCGCTTGGGGAGCGTATAGGCTTCGTCATAGGCACTATGACGACGACTCGGATTGCTATAAACAGCAGTGACAATCACCGGTACGCTCTCACTCTTCAATAGCTCTGCACAGCGACAAGCGTCCGTGCCGCCAGCGATTATCAACCGCAAGCCAAAACGGCGTTTGAAGGCGATCGCGCTGCGGATCGCATCCAACTCCTCGGCAGCCACGATCACCGGCATCTCCTGTTTGAGCACAGCTATCATCGACTCCAGTCGCAGGTCGCGGGGTTGCAAACTATCGCTCGGTGGGTGGGCAATCGCTTCCGCATAGCGCTGTGCCTGCTCGAAGAATTCTGTCAATTGTTTGAGGTCCTCCGGGCTTCTTGGCCACCGTATGTGCATGGCCACATCAGACTTAAGTGTCATGTCATTGCGCGACCAACCATCGAGGTACATTAATGACGAGCGACCCGAGATCAAGCCACCTGAGGGAACCGTCAACGCAGTCAATATCCCGTTCGCCCGTCCCACCGGAATGAGTTCGCTATCAGGATTAAAGGCCACTACAGCTTGGACGTTGGGATTAAAGGAGCCTGTCTCGCGCGAGTCGATGGTGGCTCGGATCGAGTTGATTTCAACCAAGCCCAAATCCGAGTTGGCCTCAATCAGTCCTGGGTAAACGTGTTTTCCACGGGCTTGAATAACCTCAATGTCCCTGGGCAATGTGGCACCCGGTCCAACGTGAGTGATCTTCCCCGCGTCGAACAACAGCGTCGCGTCCAATAAGTCGTCTCCGCTGATCGTATGGAGCGTCGCTCCCACAATCGCAATCGGTTTAATCTGCGGAGCCCCCGGGACGAAATCATGCCCAAGTAGTAGTGATGGAACGGAAACAGTCAGCACACAACATGTTGCCAGCGCGCGAACTAAAATTTTATCAGGCATCATAAGTTCCAAGATTTAAGATTTAAGTTTCAGGTTCCAAATGACAAATGACAAATGACAAATGACAAATGACAAATGACAAGTGACAAGTGACAAGTGACAAGTGACAAGTGACAAGTGACAAGTGACAAGTGACAAGTGACAAGTGACAAGTGATTAGTGATAAGCGATAAGTGATAAGCGATAAGCGATAAGCGATAAGTGATAAGCGACTCCCCTGGGTAGACCCGTGGTAAGCCAAATTCATTACTTCGAGCGCTCAACACATGCCCTGTTGACTCCAAATCAACTCCTTCGACACCACTGGCCTCAGCCAGTGCCACCCACTCCTTCACTCCCCCTCTCCTTCACTCCCCCTCTCCTACTCCCCCGCTCCATGCTCATCGTGGTGGCCGTGATGACAAAACTCATCGTACCGGGCCCACCATAGGGAAGGATCTTTCTCATCGTCACTCTTCTCCTTGCCATCCCCATGCGCAGTCGCAAGTTGGATGAGTTTCATTCGAAGCTGTTCGTCTTGCACACGTCGAGTTTGGTCCTGATCGCGATCGAAATACTTGCGGCCATCGATCCAAGTCTGCATGCAGACCGATAGTGTTGAAAGTGGCGAACGATTCCACACTACCAAGTCGGCTTGCTTACCGGCAGTAATCGATCCGACCCAGCGATCAATGCGCAGTTGCTTGGCTGGATTCAAGGTTACGAACTTCAGAGCTTCACTCGGCTCGACGCCACCGTACTTGATCGCCTTGGCCGCTTCGTGATTGAGATGCCGCGCCAATTCTGCGTCGTCGGAATTGAACGATACCACCACGCCAGCGTTATGCATCAAGGCACCGTTGTAGGGAATCGCATCGAGAACTTCATATTTGTAGGCCCACCAATCAGAAAAGCTTGAGCCGGTGGCACCATGCGCGGCCATGGCATCGGCCACTTTGTAGCCTTCTAAAATGTGTTGCAATGATCCGATGGTGACATCGTAGTCTTCGAGCAGTTGGAGTACCATCAGGATTTCATCCTGCCGATAACTATGACAGTGGACCCAGCGGCGGCCTTCGAGCACTTCCGCTAGGGCTTCCAACTCCAAGTCGCGACGGGGTGGCAGGGAGTTGATGCGATTGTCAGGTTGCTGCCATTGTTGGCGATAGTCGCGCGCGGCTTCAAACCTATCGCGCATCAATTGCTCAACTCCCATTCGCGATTGCGGGTAACGAGTGCCAGTTCCTTCGCGATTGCTTTGCTTGACATTCTCACCCAAAGCGAATTTGATTCCGCCGGGTGCTTCACGCATCTTCAAATCTTCGTCCAGGCTTCCCCAACGCAGCTTGATGACTTGATTCTGACCACCGATTGGATTGGCTGAACCATGCAAGATGTTGGAGGTCGTAACCCCACCGGCCAACTGGCGATAGATGGTAATGTCATTGGAGTCGATAAAGTCGCCAATGCGGACTTCAGCCGTAACGGCTTGTCCCGATTCGTTGACACCACCATCAGTGGCCATGTGCGAGTGACAATCGATAATCCCAGGGGAGACGTGCATGCCGGTGGCATCGATGACCTGGGCATCCTCTACTGGTCCCAAGTTCGGACCAACTTGTTCGATAATTCCGCGGCGCACCAAAATGTCTGCGTGCTCGAGAATGCCAGCTTCATCACACGTCCAGACAGTGGCGTTCTTGATGAGCAGCACCTCGGGTAGTTCGGGGGGCGCGGTCCGACCATACGCTCCCAGTGGATAGTTGACCTCGATAGCCACTGGCAGTGCTTGATCCTCAGTGGAAGCTTTTGGTCTATTCTGGTCATCACTGGCTCGTGGCTTGGGGGCCGGTGGACGCTCAGAGTTCGCCAGGTGGTCACTGCTAGTTTTAGTTGCGGTACTTTCGACTGGTTCGTTGTCCTCTGGATCTACTTTCGATGTGGGATTGTCGCGCGTACCCTGGTAAAGAGTTTGCGAGCCGTCGGGCCAGAGGATGGTAGCTTGGCTGGCCAGTGGCATCTCTTCGTTGCTCAATAGCACGATCGATAGCCACGCCCGACCGCTCGGTTTTCCGCTTATTTGGCCTGCATCAAAGGTCCCAGTCAATTGCAAGCCGTTGGAGGTCAGGTCTTTGACCTCAATCGGTTTTTCCTTACTCTGCGTTTCCTTACTCTGTTTTTCGCTGCTGGGATTTTCCTGATTTTTAGTGTCTGAGTTTTCCGTGTTTGTCCCGGCATCCTCTGTTGAGGCTTTCTGTTCTCCCGGCGAGTCATCGAATGCATTGGGGAGCCCAATTTTCGCAGTCAACTTTTCGGGCTTGCCGGAAATTGACAGTCGTAACTCGGCGGAATCGGCATTACTGTTTAAGTTCCAGTTGCTTAAACTCCACTGTCCACGTGGGTCGACCGTCAGTTCAGACTTCCAGCGGTCGCGTTTTCCTTGCACCCACGTCTCTTCGATGTTGGTTCCCCTGGCGAATAGCGGACCATTGGTAATCAGAATGTTGGCCAGCTTGCCCGCTTCCAAAGATCCTACCAACTGCTCGACTCCTAGTAGTTGAGCTGGTTCGGAGGTGAGTGCTGACAATGCCTTGTGTTCGCTCAAGCCAGCGGTGATTGCGGCTCGTACTTTGGCCAGCAGCTCGGTCGGTTTTGCGAGTCCGTCACTGGTAAGCACGAAGTCAACACCAGCTTGTTCCAATCGCGCGGGATTTTCCGGTGCCAGTCGCCAATGCATCAACGTCTGCAACGTGGTATCAAGCATATCATTTTCCGTATTCAGCTTGGGAGCGTCTGGGAAATCGACTGGGATGATGAACGTGCGACCTGTGGCTGCCAACGCATCCAGTTGTCGGTACTCACGCCCGGAACCACGAATGATCAGCTTTAACAAGTATTCTCGCGCCAGGCGATCACCGCGCAGTGCATACAGTTCGTTGGTACCGTCGATCACGACCGTTTGCTCAGCTCGAACGGTGCCCTGCAGCGCTTGTAGCGCGACGCTCGTATCGGGACGCGGTAGGAGCGAGTTGCTCGTGGCAGCTTGTTGAGCGCGTTGATACCAGTCGGCGTCTAGGAGTGCTTGACGCGCCAGGGCCGTGGCACCCATGGGGCTATTGGGATATCGTTCCGAAGTGCCCCGATTGGGATACAGACGAATGTGCTGGAACACATCGGCGCGATGCAGAGCTTCGTTGATCGGTGCGTCGGCGGTGGAGAGGACGCAACTTTGACCTTTGATGATGCCACTGTTGGGTGCAGCCAGTACGGTCCCCACTCCAGCCTTGCGCAGGGCTTCGAGTTTGGCTTTATCGATCTGTAACGACTCCGCCATCCGACGCTGGGGAGTCACATTGCTATTCCAGTAGCCAGCTAGCGAATCCGACTGCTTGGCTTCGAACTCCACCAGGGGATCGACAAAGGCGGGATAGAGATATTTGCCTTCGCAATCGATCACTTCAGCACCACTTGGGGGAACCAGTTTTTCTCCGATGGCTACGATCTTGCCATGACTAATAAGCAGACTGGCGGTGGTGAGTTGCTTGTCGACACTAACGACGACATGGGCATTCTTCAGAAAGACGCTGGTTGGTGGCTGGAAGCGAACACCAACATCGGGAACCGTGTCGGGCTCTTCAGCGTGCGTCATCGAGATCGTTAGCGCAATAACAATCAAAGAGAGAGTGCCAATCGCGAGTGCAGCGCTTGCAGTTGGTGCGCTCCGATACAAATAGCGGATCATGCTCAGGCATCTTTGGTGGAGGTCAGTGGAGTTAAGAGTGAACCACCCCATCCTAATCCAAATTGAGCCCGACGTGTCCCCTCTGCAAGCGAAGTGGCCCAAAGTGGCCCGCCTATCCGCGTCGGCATCCCTTGGAACCCTAGTAAAGCAGATTTAGTTTGTTCAACGCAAGAATTCGTTCCTATTCGAATCACAAGCTGTGCTCCCACTGAAGCCCAACGCTTCCAGCGGCAATTTGGTATAAACGAGATATCAGCTCGACGCGCCAGCAAGTGGGTTTTCTGGCCGCGTTGCCCCGTCGCCGCGAAGGTGTACATTCAGGAGACCCGCGCGTTGGCACCTCAAGCTGATATTGCAGTTAATTTACGCGCGAGGGGTGCCGTTCAATTTGGAACCAATCATGATCAACGGTAAGTTACTCAGTCGCCGACAGGCGGTGGCACAATTGACCAGCTTAGCAGTCGGAAGTTGTGTTTTATCCGGTTCTGTGCGAGCCTCCGATGTTCCGCGAAAAACCGCGATGGGAATCGTGGCCTACGATTGCAACTTGCGCAGTAAATGGCTTAAGCAAACCGACGCTGCCCAAGACTTGTTCGAACCGCTGACGTTTCTCAAGCACTGTCAGACGCTGGGCTCAGGAGGGATGCAAGTCAGCTTGGGGTCACTCCAGCCAGCGGCGATCAAAGACTTGCGCGAGTACGCAGAGGCACACGACCTGTTCATCGAAGCAATCGTCAATCCACCTCGCGACCGCGTCGATGTGCCACGCTTCGAAGCTGAAATCAAAACGGCCAGCGAAGTCGGTGCCAAGGCCGCGCGGACAGTGATCATCCCCGGTCGTCGCTACGAAAACTTTAAGAGCTTTGCGGAATACCAACAAGCGGAACAGCGTGGTGCGGCTATGGTCGAATTGGCCGGACCGGTCGTGGAAAAACACCAGGTAGCGTTGGCGATCGAGAACCACAAGGACCAACGTATCGATGGCCGCGTAGCGTTACTCAAACGCATCAGCAGCCCTTATGTCGGCGCGTGCGTCGATACCGGCAATAGTTTCGCGCTGCTGGATGATCCCTACGGTGCAATCGAAGCCCTCGCACCGTTTGCATTTTCAGTCCACTTCAAGGATCAAGCCTTGTCGGAATACGAAGCTGGATTCTTGCTGGGAGATATTCCCTTGGGGCAAGGGAGTTTTGATTTGAAGCGGATCGTAAATATAATTCGCACAGCGAAACCTGGACTGCAATTCTGCTTGGAGATCATTACTCGTGACGCGTTGCCAGTGCCATGTTTGAGCGATGATTACTGGCAAGCTGTCACCGAGCCAAGTGGGCGCGATTTGGCGCGAACGCTACGGTTCGTTAGGACCCACGCCACTCCAGGACAGAGCGTTAGTTCACTTCCACTAGCGGAACAGGTTGCCATGGAAGACGCCAACATCGCCACTAGTCTTACTTTCGCAGGTCAGGAGCTCGGACTATGAGACTCAATCGCCGTAAACTGCTCGCCACCGTCGGAGTCATGGGGGCACAGTCGACGCTTCCCAATTGGTCTCGCACTGTGTACGCCGCGAACTCTCCGGTGCAATTGCGAGTGGGGGTGATCGGCACAGGGGTGCGCGGCAAGTACCTCATCGGCAACTTGCCTGAGTCAGCTCGCGTCGCGGCGATTTGTGATTGCGCCACGTCGCGAATGACGGGGACATTGCAGCCTCAAGGGGAGTTTGCTGACATACTCGATAGCTTTAAAACTCAACAGGCATCGAAATGCTCGACGCACCAAGACTACCGTCACATGTTGGAGAATGTGGAGCTGGATGCGGTGATCATTGCCACTCCCGATCATCACCACGTCCCAGCCGCGCTGCATGCATTGCATACGGGCCTGGATGTCTATCTGGAAAAGCCATTAACGGTCTCGATCGGCGAAGGTCGTGTTTTAGCCAACGCGGTAAAGAAAACAGGACGGATCCTGCAAGTTGGCAGCCAGCAACGTTCGATGGAGATAAATCGTTTTGCTTGCGAGTTTGTGCGCGATGGAGGACTAGGAAAGATCTCGCGAGTCGATGTGCCCAATTATCCAGGACCGATGGCTGTCCCCGACTATCCCGAAGAGCAACTGCCGTCAGGACTGGCCTGGGATCTTTTCCTTGGATCGACCCCACAACGTCCCCACAATCGCCAGATATGGGTCAAGGACGATTTTAAAATTGGCGAATTGTTGTGGCGCGGTTGGGATTTGTTCGAGGACTACTCGGGACACCTGATGACCAATTGGGGCGCGCATCAAATCGACATGGTGCAATATGCATTGGGGATGGATCACACGGGACCCGTAAAACTTGCTCCCATCGCCGAGGTAAGCGCCACAGAGCTTGAGCGCGATTGGCGGATCAAATGGATCGACAAAACCCCCGCCCCCACCGTCGCTTGGCTGGATGATTCGCGCTTTCGCCCCGTCCGTATGCAATACGCTAGTGGGGTTGTCGTGCAGTTGTTGCCCGGCATTACCGACGCGACGTTTTACGGTGAGCGGGGGACGATGGCGATTAGCCGCAACAAATACATATGCACTCCAGCCCATTTGTTGACGGGTGAACCTGACCCACAAGCAGCCGAACTGTGGAAAGGGAACGGCCATGTGGCCCGGCCGCATTTACAGAATTGGCTCGACTGCATCGCCTCGCGCGCCACGCCACGCGCACCCGTTGAAGTTGGACTGCGCACAGTGAGCGTCTGCCACTTGGTCAATATCGCTAGAAAACTCAATCGACCACTTGAGTGGAATCCAGAAATGGAACAGTTTGTTGGTGATGAGCAAGCAAATGGGTTGGTCAATCGTCCAAGACGTCCGGGATTTGAATTGCCCAGCGTGTGATTTCGGAATAGCGATTGAGTGGTGCTAGTGGCTAGGTCCGCGTCGAGCTGATATTGGGACCGAAAGTGGCGCTGTCTAATTAAGCTTAGCGCCCTCTCCCTCGCGTACCAGCCGACGGGCGCTCGTTGTGGGCCGCAAGTGATTCCCGACAAAAAAATCTGCGGCAAAAAGATGAAAGTCCAAGACTCGATTTTCCGTTCAATCTCTAACTCGAACGACAAATAACTCTGGCAACCCACGCGTAGCTGCGGTCGCCAGACCGTAGGGAGTCCGCATTCTTAATTTTTTTGCCGCAGATTTTTTTGTCGCCCCGTTCTAGTTGGACAGCGCGACTTTAGTTGGCTTCGCCAGAAATATCAGCTCGACGCGCGAGCGCATGGGTCGTCTGCTCGATCGTAGACTTTGGTCCGGAAACGCAACGCCCGGCGACCCACTCGCTAATCAGCACTGTCGGTGGTAGGTAATTGGCTAAGGGCCGAATCGATCAACTCGATTTGTACACGTTGCACCAGCCGCTTGGTGGCTTTAAGCACAGTAATGCGAACTTGTTCTAGTTCGACTATCGTTCCTGGCTTGGGGATCTCCGACAGGCGATGGACGACGAGCCCACCGATGGTGTCGTACTCATCCGATTCAGGCAATTCGACACCCAACAATTTGCCGATGCTTTCGATGGGGACCTTCCCTTCGGCTTCGACGCAATGATTCTTTTCGTCGTAGACCAGTTCGCTGTCTTCGTCGATGTCGAGTTCATCGGCAATCTCCCCAACAATTTCTTCCAATGCATCTTCGATCGTCACTACGCCCACCACCTGTCGATACTCGTCGACCACGATGGCCATGTGATTGCGATTGTGCAAAAAGATACGGAGCAATTCATCAACGGGCTTGCTTTCGGGAATAAACCATGGCTTACGCAAGATCCCTTCCAAGCTGGCTGCCGAGGGCTTGAACGCGCTGTCTGCCAGGGCGCACAGCAGATCCTTGACGAACAACACACCGACGACACTATCTAGATTATCGCGATAGACGGGAAGACGCGTGCGACCGCAGTCAGCCACGAACCGCACGACTTGCTCCCAGGGGAGATCAAGGCTGACGGCGTCGACCATGCTTCGTGGCGTCATGATCGATTGCACATCGTTTTCATCCAAGTCCATGATTCCCTGAATCATCTCCGGCACACCTTCGGAAAATACACCATCGCGTTGTCCGGCAGTAATCATGGTGCGGATTTCGTCTTCGATCATTTCCTCTTCGAAACTATCATCCTCGGGCTCGTCGGTCAGACGCCTGCCGACCCAGGTAAAGACATCCCCTAAGCCTAAGAAGGGCCCGGCTACGACAAACAGTCCTTTCCAGAATGGCCAGGAGTGATAGAGGAAGAACGATGAGCTATAGCGGACGGCGATTCTGGGGAGCCATAATCCAGCCAGCGTCAACAACACTAGCCAACTGACGATCCAGCCCAAGATGGTAAAGTTGCTGACGTCGGTCCACAGGCGACCGTCGCGATGCACGACATCACCACTGGTAAAGAACCATGCTCCAGCCGCCAGCGAGCCCAGCACCAGTCCAAAAAGCAGTAGATACTGCGAGGCCACGGCCACTTGTTCGTAGTCATCCAGGATTTCGCCGAAGCGTTGCGGCTTGCGGCGCAGGCGGCAGTAAGCCTCCAGTTTGCGTCCATTAAAGTGCTCGAGCACATGGACGCCGATGCCACCGATCAGTGTCAGTACCCAACAGACGATCATGAGCATTCCCAGCCAGGTCACGCTCACAGGTCGACCTCGCTATTGCACACGGTATCAAAACGTTGCATGTGCTCCCCGGCCGCTGTTACGCCCAGGGCCAACAAGCAGGCTTGTTCCAGCCGTCGCATGGCCGTTTGTTGCTCAGGCTGTAGATCTTCCATCCCCACCACATGTAGCAAGCCGTGAACCACATACAGCAACAGTTCGTCGTCAACGGTCCAACCTGCCGCAATACAAACGCGAGCCGCAGTTTCGGCGCTGGCGACGAGCTCTCCTTCTAGTCTGCCATCGATTTCGTCCAAGATGAAACTAATGACGTCGGTCGGCCAATCGTGCCCCAACTGCTCGGCGTTGAGTTCCTGAATTGTCTCGTCATCCACGATGGCAATACTGGCATACAGTCTTTGCACACCAAATTGCTTCGCGATCCAGGCGGCAGCGAGGTGAATCCGCGGGTCAGGGATGGCCTGCAAGCCGAAAGTCGCATCGTCCAGATGGTAGATGAGGTCAATTTCGAGCTGTGGAGAGTTCATGTCATTCAAGATTTCAGGCCATTTCGCGCACACGTTTTAGTGCCCCACTTAGCGCGATTCGTTAAACTTAAACTCAAACCTAAACTTACAGACACTTCTCGCTGATCGCCAGTTAGGCCCAACGTAAGTCACCCTCCCACCGAAAGTTGCGTGTTTCTGACGCGGCTTTCGGTAGGGAGGGTCTGGCTCTCAGGCCCGGGGAGGGCCTTAGTTTCACATTCATTACGCAGTTCGAGCCCTCCCCGCTCGCATTACTCGCGACCCTCCCAGCGGGAGGGTACATGAATAATCCGGGTTTAACAGCCCACGCTCAAGCAGAGGCTTGCCCAGTGTATTTGACTCGTCCGTGGTAAATAGCGGTTAAGGATTTGACCAACGAACTTTTGACTTGATCCAGTTGTTGCAGAGTTAAGCCGCATTGATCAAACTGTCCGTCGAGCAGTTTTTTCATGGCGATCTGATCGACTAAATTCTGAATTCGCGAGGAAGTGGGCTCTACCAATGTGCGACTGGCGCTTTCAACCGAGTCGGCCAACATCAACACCGCTGCTTCCAGCGTTTGCGGTTTGGGACCGGGGTAGCGGAAGCTGGTCTCCGAGACCTCTTCCTTATTCGGATCGTTCTGACTGCGTTTAGCCGCTTCACGATAAAAGTACTCGACCAAAGTCGTTCCGTGATGCTGCTCAATGAAATCGATGATCGGCTTGGGGAGCCGGTTCTTGCGTCCCAAGTCGGCACCATCCTTGACGTGAGCAATAATCACTAGCGTGCTCATGGCGGGTTGCAACGTATCGTGGCAATTCCCACCCTGCTCCTGATTCTCCACGAAATAATTCGGTTTAAACATCTTGCCGATGTCGTGAAAGTAGGCACCCACACGCGTCAACAAGCCGTGGGCACCTATGGAATCGGCCGCAGCTTCGGCAATGGCCGCTACGTTGATCGAATGGTTGTAGGTCCCCGGCGCGCGTTGGGCCAATTGCCGTAACAAGGGATGGCTGGCGTCTCCCAATTCCAACAGGCTCAGATCGGTTTGCACGCGAAAAACACGTTCGGCAAAGGGGAGTAGGCTATACATCAGCGCGCCTGCCAACAGAGTGAAGCCCCCCAGTCGAAACGATTCACCGGCGAGTATCGGGAGCAGTGTCAGCCAATCGTGTCGAGGTAGTCCGGAACCATCGCCTGTGGCTGGCATGGTCACGTCTAGTTTACCCAGCACGATGTCGACTCCCAAATGAGTCATGGCCACAATCACTCCTGCCGCTAGTCCAACATAAATCAATTTGGTGCGCGTGCGGATGCGACCGAGTAGCAATGCCGCGGCGCACGATCCGCTGCCGAGCGTCACGAATTCGCCAATATCCAAGCCCAAACCCAACGTAATGGCGAGAGCAATGCAAGTCGTGATGAGCAAGGCAACTTGGCGACCGAAGGTAATGGTCATCGTCATCGCGCACAATACTAGAGGGACTACCTCCGCGCGCATCGGATCGGGCGAAGCGTAGCGGCAAACAAAACAGGTGACAACCACTAATCCCAGCAGTCTTAATAGTTGCGTTGCATCGGTCAGCAGGCGGCGATCGTATTGAAAGTAAATGTACAGTCCGCACAGCAAATAGAGCGCGGCCAACATACCAGTAAAAGCGACCAACCTCAGCATGGTTTCAGCCCAGGTCAGTTGCTGTACCCAAGCTTCGTACTCAGCGCGCAACAGCGGCAACTGCTTAGCGCGCGTGATAGGCTGTCCCGCCTGTGCCAATTTGCTGACCGTGGGATAATACGAAACGATCGCATCTTCGACTGAGTCTTCCGCTTTGGCTCGGGCTTCCTCGCTGAGGTTTTGTTGATAAGTCAGCGTGACTGGTAGATTCGCTACTAGGTACTTACTAACCATGCGGGCGATGATCACCGCATCGGGGCTGTTGAAGACCTGTTGGAATCGCTCGGTAACTTTTTGAGGGAGTTCAGCGACGATTTCCGCGTGACGAACTTTGGGAATATCGACGAACACCTTGTCTTCGGGGAGCCCGGCCGCAAAGACAATGATCGAACGCTGATTGCCTTGCTCACTATCATGACCGATCGACTTGAGCACACCGGTTTCGGCAATGGGATCGAGTACCGATTTTAGCGCTTGATCGAACTTCCCACCTTCGAGCTTGGTTCGCTCATCGAGCAACAAGCGGATGCGGGCCAGTGCTTCAGGCTCAGTCAAATCTTCCTCGCCGACCGCCGTGGGCATAATCTCGGCCAGCGTCTTCTTCTGCTCAGTGGTCAACTCTGCGTAGGGCGTGTCCCCCAGCAAAGATGAGAATTTGTTCTTGATCGTACTGATTAATTGTGAGATCGGTTGCGAGCGGTTCTCGTAGAAGCACAATACTTCCCGGCGTTTTTGCTTCCGCAACATTTCTGTCTGGCCAGCATCGATCATGTCGAATGCGACGCGTGCCACCACGTCACGTTGCGGGATTTGCCCTTCGCGATATGCGAACGCGGGGCGCCAACCATTGAGGATGACGATGACGAGCAGTGCCGCGCACAGAGCCAAGGCGATTCGCAACAGGCTCTTGCCGGTTAAAAACTGACGCATCCAACGATGGAGCGAACTTGGCTCGAGCTGCAGTGAGGCGACGCGCTCACTGCGCGTGCGTTTGGTCGTAGGTGATGCCATCCGACTTTGTATGACGAGCTATTGGGGCTCGCTTTCCTCTTGAGTATCCACGCCGTGACGCTGTTGGTAACGGTTGACAATTTCTTGCACCAGCCGATGCCTGACGATATCGGCAGCACTTAAGCTTACAAAGCTTACGCCACGCAGGCCAGAGAGGCGATGCCAAGCGTCGCGCAATCCGCTAGTAACCCCCCCAGGGAGATCTACCTGAGTAATATCACCAGATACCACTATTTTGGAATGCTCTCCCATCCGAGTCAAAAACATTTTCATCTGTGCCGAAGTGGTGTTCTGGGCCTCGTCGAGGATAATAAACGCCCCATTTAGGGTGCGGCCGCGCATATAGGCGAGGGGGATGACCTCGATCACGTCGTGTTCCATCAAGTACTTTACTTGGTCATAGTCAAGCATTTCGTTGAGTGCATCGAGAAGTGGTCGCAAGTACGGGTTGAGCTTAGCTTGCAAATCCCCGGGCAGAAAACCGAGGCTCTCCCCCGCTTCGACTGCTGGTCTGACCAACACGATTTTTTGGATTGAGCGGCTTTTGAGGGCCTCGACCGCCAGAGCCACCGCCAAATAGGTTTTTCCGCAACCGGCTGGACCACGACAAAGGGTCAAGTCGTGGTCGCGAATGGCTTTGATATAAGCTGCCTGCCCTTCGGTCTTGGGCTTGATTTTGCGATGCATGTGCAGCAAATTGACTTCGACCACGTTGCTGGCGCGCGAGGCGGGTGCCGCGGTTGTTGCTGCATCTGAACCGATCGCGGTCGTGGAGTCTGTCTCCCCCTTCTCGGTAGTCGAAGTGTGGTTGCCGACGCCGTTGTTCGCCAACGCGCCTTGGACTTCATGCAGCGTTAGTCCACCCGACTGTTGCGCGCGTTGATGGAGCGCTTCCATAAGCCCCGTGGCATGCCTGACTGCTTCCTCTTCACCGACAATTTTAAGTTTGCCATCGCGGTGGGTGATGGCCACACCGTAATGGTTGCGAATCATCTTCAAGAATTGATCCTGCGGACCGAACAGACTCAGGATGGCCGCTGGGTCTGTCAAGTTGATGTTCGCTTCCGACATTTTGTTTCCTACTGTCCAGGTCCTTGAATCAACTCCGCCACAATCACTAAGTAACCTACCACGGATGCGGGGAGGAGGGAGTCGGTCACGTCCCACAACCCTCCCAAGCCCGGAAGAAGTTTACCACTATCCTTACAGCCCATCTCGCGTTTAAAGATCGATTCGAGCAAATCTCCCGACAGCCCCGCCAGCGTCAGTAGTACTCCGAGCACGACGATCCCCAGGGGGGCGACGCTTACGGACGTTGCACCAAACATCGCGGGGGCACAACAGCCGAAATAAATCCAAGCCACCAGCATGGCCACTAACATTCCGCCGATCAATCCCTCCAGCGTTTTGCCCGGACTCACCGCCGGGCACAGTTTGGTGCGACCCAACGCTCGGCCACTGAAGTAGGCTCCCGCGTCGGAGAATTTGGTAATGACAATTATCCCAACTAACAGGAATAATCCCCAACCCGGCGTGCCGGTCATGCGCAGGGCGATTGCGAAGGCAAAACAACCTCCGAAATAAACCGACACCCAACCAGCTAAAATGGCTCGCACAAAATGTCCACTGTGGGGCTGATAGTTGCGAATAGTCCAAGCGAAGCTGCCGACCATGGCGATAGCCGAAGCGGCTAGCGGCCAACCCAGTCGTCCCAGCCCGCAGTCCGTCGGATAGGTCTCACCCAGCAGGGGCCAATAAACGGGAATGGCCGCAGCCAACATCACTCCCCCGCAGCCAATCAGAGCTGGAGCTGCGATCGAGCCCACTAATCCTTTACCGCACATGTCGACGCATTCGATCGCACTTCCAAAAATGAGATAGGCACCCAAGGGGACCATCCAACAACCGGTGCAGGTCAGCAGTACGCCCGTTTCGCGATCTGCGATTTGGATTGGCAGCCACGCATCCAAGGCCACAAAGACCAGGGCGGAAGCGATGACGATCAGTGCGGACAAAAGCCTATAGCGCAGCAATGAGGTTCACCTTGATCGCAATCATACCGAGGGCTCTTTCGAAGTCGTCAGTCCCCCATATCGTCGGTTCCGCGCCGCGTAGTCACGAATAGCTTCCGCCAAGTGCTCGCGATCGAACTCGGGCCACAGCGTAGGAGTGACCCATAGTTCTGCATAGCTGATTTGCCATAGCAGAAAATTGCTAATCCGCATCTCTCCGCTGGTACGAATCAACAGATCGGGGTCGGGCAAGTTGGCTGTGTAAAGATGCTCACTGACGACTTCCTCCGTGATCTCATCGCAAGCTAAATCGCCGCGCTCTACTTTCCGCGCGATGGCTGTTATGGCATCGACCATTTCAGATCGCGAACCATAATTAATGGCCAACACGAGTGTCATGCCATCGTTCTTGCTACATGCCTCGATCGTGCGATCCATTTCGTCTTGAACATCTTGAGGCAGGCGTTCGCGGCGACCGATGATCTGCAACTGCAAATTGTTTTCGACCAGACTCTTACGTTCGGCAATCAGGTACTCGCGCAGTAGTGTCATCAGGAATTCGAGCTCCTGAGCGGGGCGTTTCCAATTCTCGCTGCTCAGGCAATACAGTGATAGCGCCTCGATACCAAAATCTCGGCAGGCTTCCATGGTCCGCCGCACCGCCTCGACACCCCGCAAATGTCCTTCAAGTCTGGGCAATTGTTGTTGTTCGGCCCAACGGCCGTTGCCATCCATAATGATAGCCACGTGACGCGGCCTCCGGTCGCGCGGAACCAACAACGTGGTGGCTTGGTTGCTTTGAGGATCGCTCACCAACTTCTCGCTCTTCCCAATATTCTCACGCCGTCTGCAACAATTGTTGACGATCTACAAAAATCGTTTGTTCGCGGTCCGGGCCCACCGAGATGATCTTCACCGGTACACCCACCAACTCGCCAATGCGATTCAAATAACGATGCGCCAACTCCGGTAAATCATCCAATGTCCGAGCCCCAGTCACGTCATGTCGCCAGCCCTGGTGCGTTTCGTAAATCGGTTTGGCGCGACGCAGCGTTCCGGCATCGCAGGGGAATCGCTCGACACGCTCACCATCAATCTCATACGCCACGCACACATTAATCTCGTCGAAATGAGCCAACACGTCCATCATCATGAGTGCCAGTGAATCCACCCCACCCAGACGCGCAGTATACCGCACTGCCACTGCGTCAAACCAGCCACAGCGACGTGGTCGGCCAGTAGTTGTTCCATATTCTCGCCCCAGGTCACGGATCTTTTGCCCAGTTTCACAACTCAGTTCCGTTGGAAAGGGACCACCACCGACACGCGTCGAGTACGCCTTGGCGACGCCGATAACGCGACGAATCCATTTGCCCGGAATGCCCGATCCACTACTGATACCAACACCCGAAGAATTACTGCTGGTCACAAACGGATAAGTGCCATGATCGATATCCAGTAGTGACCCTTGGGCTCCCTCCATCAGCAGTCGTTTACCGTTGTCCAATTCGTCCAGGAGACGCCCAGTCGTATCGCCAATCAACGGACCGAGTTGTTGGGCCCACTTTTGTGCCCTGGCGGCGATCTCTGCCGCATCGAGTTTAGCCGGTATGGAGGCGGCTGGCATGTCGTGGCTCATCCCCTTCAGTAGCGAATTTTTGGCTTCCACAATCGACGCGATCCGCTCGGCTAGATCGCTTTGCAACAGATCGATCGCGCGCACTGCGAAATTTCTTCCCACTTTATCGCGATAGCAGGGACCTATGCCACGCAGCGTCGTGCCAATGTTCTCTCCCTGAACAATCAATTGGTTCATCACTTGATCCTCGGCCAAGTGCCACGGCATCACCAAGTGTGCTCGTTCACTAATCATCAAATTCCGCCGCGGGTCGATCCCGCGAGATTCGAGTCCCTCAAGTTCGCCAATCATTGTCGTCGGTTCGATTACCACCCCCGGAGTGATAAAGTTCATCACCTTGGCATGCAGTATTCCGCTTGGGACGTGGTGCAGTTTGTAGACTTCGTTGCCGCTGACGACGGTATGCCCAGCATTGGCCCCCCCCTGATACCTGACCACGCAGTCATGGTCGGGGGCGAGTAAATCGACCAGCTTTCCCTTCGCTTCGTCACCCCACTGCAAACCAATCACACACGCTGCCGGCACAGTTATCTCCCCAAATTACGTTAAATGCTGTCGGCTCAGAGCAAACGGAGAAGTATCAGGGGGAGTCGCAGAAGCGTCAAGGTGAAGGGTTGCAGGTTGCTGCGCGCGATACCCATAGGACTGGGACCGACACCCCAACAACCGGTGTTTCCCCCCGCAAACTGCAGATTTCCGATCTCTTTCTCGCTTTTCACAAATATTCCGAGCTTCAACGCTAGTGGTGACAAGACTTAAAAGTGTAAACTAGTAATAGAAACTTTAAGTTTCGTTCGTTTTCATTTCCTAAGTCAACCTCAAGCGCTAACCGTGGGGATCGCAGAGGGGGCCTCGTGAGCCTCAGGCGCTGGCCGTGGGCCAAAGTGGCTCGGGACGCTCCACGTTGAATGCACCAACGCGCCTCCAACAGCCCACGGCTCGCGCCTGAGGTTCACGACAGGAATGACTCGGTCACGCAACCATTTTTGCCTCTCCCAGAATTAGAGCTACTGATTTCATGGCGCTATTAATCCTACGCGTGTGTTTTATTTGCGTTGCCGCTGGTATCGCGACCCTATTCCTAAACATTGGTTTGAGCGGGCCCTCGTATATCCCGTATCTGGTAATTTTCGGAACAGTCTTATTGGCGCTGGGGGTCATCGCCATTGACATTTTCACTCCTCGCAAGCAGATCGAAGTCATTTCGGCTGTCTACTTCGGGTTGTTGGTCGGCGTATTGCTAACGTATGTATTGTGGGTCGCCTTGGCCCCATTGATCCCCGCCGGTCCGTACGCTCCACCGGTGGTGCTGCTGATGGCCGCCATCTTGTGTTACGGTTGTACGAGTTTGCTGCTACAGACCAAAGACGATTTTCGGTTTGTGATTCCCTACGTCGAGTTCGCCCGCGATCTTAAGGGCTTACGCCCCATAGTCATCGATACCAGCTCAATCATTGATGGTCGTCTGGCCGAGTTGGCCGAGACGAACATCATTGAGAGTCAATTGGTCATGCCCGGATTTGTGCTGGCGGAACTGCAAGCGATCGCCGACAGTCAAGATCGATTGCGTCGCGCCCGCGGCCGTCGCGGGTTGGATATTCTCAATCGCCTGCGAACCCAACCCAAGATTGAATTTCAGATTTACGATCGCGACCTCCCCGAGTTCGCTGGTCAACCAGTCGACATGAAGCTGGTATTTTTGGCCAAACACCTGGAAGGGAAGATTATCACCGGCGACTTTAATCTCAATAAGGTTGCCAAAGTACACAACGTGCCTGTGATCAACCTGAACGAAGTGGCCGCATCGCTTCGACCGCAGTTCCTACCGGGTGAAACTTTCGAAGTGCGCATTGCCAAGGCGGGCGAAGGTCCCGAGCAGGGGATCGGATACTTGGATGATGGGACGATGGTCGTCATCGAAGGTGGCCGACATCGCATCAACGCGACCTTGCCCGTCGTCGTTACCAGTACATTGCAAACCCAAGCTGGGCGGATGCTATTTGCCAAAGTCGATGAAGCCGCCGTCCGCTCTGGCGCCTAAAGCTGCTCGTTTTTAGTGACTACATGAACGTTTTTTGTTCAATCTGATAGTTGTGAACGCAGAGTTGTCGGAAACTTAGACTGGCTCATTGCACTACGTCCTCCATCTTTTTGCCGCAGATCTTTTTGTAGTAGAAAGGCTGTCACCGGTAGGGATTGACATGTAATTTCAGTCCCGCTCGGATGCAAGCTACTACTAAAACGGGCCGACAAAAAGATCTGCGGCAAAAAGATGAAGACAAGATAATATGAGGCGTTTTCTCGGGCAGGCCATTGCGGCGATAACATACTATTTAACTGCTCGATTAACAAACGAGGCGAGCATAACGCCGGCCAGCAGTCCGAGCGATACGAAGAGAACGAATGGACCGACTGTTTGAGACCAACTCCAATTTTCGGTTAGCGTTGTGCCGAAGATGGTTCCCACTGTGGCCAATGGAAAAAAGATCGCGGCCATGGTGTTTAAGCGATGCGCGGTGACACTCATGTTGTGGCTGGCTTGGGCTTGCTCTTCAGCCCGACGAACCACCGCGACGTCCATCGAATTTTTGGCGTCCTGATAAAGCAACTCAGCGGTGCGCGACATTTCATAGGCGTGGTCCCGCAAGTCGATCAGCTCGCGCAGCTCGGGTGCCAGCTTGCGGGCCTCGTCCAAGACGTCATGGAAATTTCGCGACGAACGCATCAGCGGTGCTAATCCGTCGAGCAATGGCAAATAGTCCTGTGCCCGCTGAGCACGGTCTTCTTGCTGATCGAATTCGTCGATCCGCTTAGCGTATCCATCGATCAACTTCTGAATCGCTACCTTGCCTGGCTCACCATTGCTGGCCTGCCAGGTTTGTGAATCGTACCAGAAGAGAACTCCTCGCCGCGTGTTCTCATCAGCCTTGGGAGGTTGATGAGCGACGATAAGCAACTCCCCTTCGTGGCCCATGACCCGTTGCCGACCGACCGTCGATCCCAGCCGACTGCGGAATGTTTCAGGTAATTGCCACGTGGCAGGGATCAACGGCGCCGACATCTGTTATTCCGGTTTCAAAACAATGGTGGCCAAGGGTGGGAGGTTTATCCGCATCGAGGCGGGACGACCATGGTGTGGCTGGGCTTTGGCTTCGCAGCCAGGAAAATTCCCAACGTTGCTGCCGGCGTAATACGACGAATCGCTGTTGAAAATTTCACGATAGTAGCCAGCTTTTGGTGCTCCCAACAAATAGCCCTCGCGAACCACGGGGGTGAAGTTGCACACCACGATCAAAAAATCCTTCGGGTCTTGTCCCTTGCGGATAAAGCTAATCATACTGTCTTGGCGATTCATGCAATCGATCCACTCGAAGCCTTCGCCGTGGAAGTCAAGCTCATGCAAGGCTGGCTCGTTGATGACCAACTTGTTCAAGTCGGCCAACATCGATTTAACACCCCGGTGCGTATCCCAGTGCAACAGATCCCATTGAATCTCTGAATCGTAGTCCCATTCGTGCCACTGCGCAAACTCGCTACCCATGAAGAGTAACTTCTTGCCAGGGTGGGTCCACATGTAGGAGTACAACAATCGCAAGTTCGCGAACTTCTGCCACAAGTCCCCCGACATCTGACTGATTAGCGCTCCCTTACCATGCACCACTTCGTCATGCGAAAGTGGGAGTGCAAAGTTTTCCGTGAAGGCATAGATCAGACTAAATGTCAGCTCGTCTTGGTGATACTGACGATGGATCGCGTCGTGCCGCATGTACCGGAGCGTATCGTTCATCCAGCCCATGTTCCATTTGATGGAAAACCCGAGCCCCCCCCCCGAGGTCGGACGACTGACGCCCGGCCAGGCCGTCGATTCCTCAGCCATAGTAATAACGCCTGGATACTGACCGTGGGCTTGCTCATTGAATTCACGCAACATATGAATCGCATCTAAATTCTCCCGACCACCGTATTCATTGGGGACCCACTCACCATCCTTGCGGCTGTAGTCGAGATACAACATGCTGGCCACCGCGTCGACGCGCAAGCCATCGATATGATATTTGTCCAGCCAGAACAGCGCGTTGGAAACCAGGAAATTGCGAACTTCATTGCGGCCATAATTAAAGATCATCGTTCCCCAGTCGGGATGCTCTCCTTGGCGTGGATCGGCATGCTCATACAGGGCCGATCCATCAAAGTGACGCAGGCCGTGACCATCCTTGGGATAGTGAGCAGGAACCCAATCCAGAATCACACCCAGTCCATGTTGGTGGCAATGGTCAACGAAGTACATAAAATCTTCGCACGTGCCATAACGACTGGTGACGCCGTAATAGCCAACGGTCTGATAACCCCACGAACCAGTGAAAGGGTGTTCGGTGATCGGCATCAACTCGACGTGCGTGAAGCCCATCTCGTTGCAGTACTTCACCAATTGATGCGCGATCTCGCGGTAATTCATCCAACCATGGTGGCCATTGGGGTCGCGGCGCCAACTTCCCAGATGCAATTCATAAATGTTGCACGCTTCGCGCAGCGGATCTTTGCTGGCGCGACGTTCCATCCATTCTTGGTCGTCCCACGTGTATTGATCTAGATCGGTCACGACGCTGGCCGTGCGCGGTGGCATCTCAGCATAGAAACCATAGGGGTCGGACTTCTCAATCGAGTGTCCCCCCTTCATCTTGATCTTGTATTTGTATTTTTCCCCTGGAGCAATATTCGGAATGAAGAGCTCCCACACTCCCGCTGGAATGTGTTTTCGCATGGCATGTTGGGTACCGTTCCAGCCATTGAAGTCACCGACGACTTGCACCACATCTGCGTTCGGAGCCCAGACAGCGAAGTTCGTCCCGCTCACTTCGTCCACTGTGCGGCGATGAGCGCCCATTTTGTTATAGAGCTGCCAATTCCTCCCTTCTCCAAAAAGGAATAGATCGAATTCAGTTAGGAGCGGTTGGACTGCGTATGGATCGTGCATCTCTGTTATTTCGCCATTCTTAGTAGCCACGCGGAGGCGGTAATTGGTCGTTTTGGAAGTGGTGGGGCGTATGGCTTCGTAAAAGCCCGAGGGATGAATGCGACGCATCGGGCGGACTTCATTATGCTCGTTGTCGACCAGCCACACTTGTTGGCTCTCCGGCAAGTAGGCTCGCACCGAAATTGCCCGCCGCTCGCCATCCGAAACCGCATGAGGGCCCAGCATCTGAGCTGGATTCTCGAGCGTCCCTTCAACTAAGCGACTGATCCCTTGCAACGAAAGCTGTGTGCGCACATCCATCTCCGATGGTATTTAAATGTTATAACCGTCAACGCCGGGGAGCGTTAGGTTGGGTAAACTGTACTAGGCTCTGCATAAAAAGGGGGCTGAACCTCTTTAATCGGTCAAACTCATTGGTAATACGGGCATTCTCCAGAGGGTCAGCCCCCTGTTTTAAACAGAGCCTAGGTGCCATAAAAGGCAGTTTTGACTTGGGTGCGGCCACGCCACCAACGAATCCAGGCTGCCGCCAAACTCCACCAGTCGGTCGCCAGTGCCCCCCCTAACCAAGATGTTCTAGCCGGTTGCCACATTGTTCTTGGAATTTGCAAATCGCGCGTCACCGATGGCGGGATGGCGGCAGGTGATTGAACATTGGCAAAGGTTTCTAACGCTGAATGCACTGGGATTTCTATGGCAGGGAGGAGGCTGGGCTGAGTCAGCCCAGGCGAAGGGGTGGCGACTGCCCCCAATTCCACCTTGTGCGGCGTTGGTAGCCCCGCCCCTGGTTGCCAAGCTGTTTCCGCTGCCGGGGCGGTCTGGCTAGATTGAATTAAGCGGCATTTGATCCCATGGAACTGCAATGCGGTATCCACTCGCCGCCATAGATCCGAATTGCGAACCGGACGCTGCTCCCCAAATCGCTCCCACATGTAATCCGCCTCGCGCCAAGTATTGAGGCCATACCGCAGGCCGCGCGAGACATAACGACTGGTCGTCACCAATGTTACGTGGCTCGGTTGCTCCAGCGCCTCCAGCCCACGGACAACCGACAACAGGGCTAGGCGTTCGCGATTGACGACGCTTTCACTGTCGGCCGCTTCCAATCTTTCTGGTCCGTCGAGTTGTTCGAGTACAAAGTGCCAGCGACCACTCCCGACACCCGCGTAGGCTCCCTGACGAGCGTCGCCGCGCTGATGGTCGTTGTGATGCGTGTCGCAAAAAAGTAGAAAATGGGGTTGGGCAACCATCGCTTATCTCCGCGGATTATGTGCGCGTGATCAAACCCCATCCGTGGCAGCCGACCTGCTTTGCTCGAATCAATTCCAGCGTCAAGAGCAAATGGTCATCCTAGGCTCGCTGGTAATATGCAAAGGTATCGTGTCGACTGCAGAGCCACCACCAGCCAATCCAACGGAAAAGATTACCGAATCGCTACCGACTTCCTAATGATCAGATTTTACCGGTCGCGCGGGTATCCCCCTGGTAGCCGCAGTCGCCAGACTTCAGGGCTTCTACGTTCTGGCGAACGAAGCTACGACAGTTATTGTGAGGAACCCCAGTCGAACTTATAATTCGCGGTTTGATTTTCAGTCAAAGCCCAGCCTAGCGGCGGGTCAGTGAAGGGATCGATGGTGCAAGACAGTTCTCCAGCCAACGCAGGCGTGCTCTCCGACGAAAGAATTTTGGTTCTCGATTTCGGTTCGCAATACGCGCAGTTGATCGCTCGTCGAGTTCGCGAACAAAACGTCTACTGCGAAATCATCCGCCACGATTTGTCGGCGGAAGTTATTCGGCAGAAAAAACCTGTGGGTATCATCCTCTCAGGTGGCCCCGCCAGCGTCTACGCAGACGGTGCACCGAAATGCGATCCCGGCTTATTCGATTTAGGCATTCCAGTCCTCGGGATTTGCTACGGCATGCAATTGGCCTGCGAATCCTTGGGAAGCCAAGTCGGACACTGCCAGTCGCGTGAGTATGGACGCGCTTCACTAACTATTTCGAACTCTGAGGGACTGCTCTCTGGCTTGCCTCCCACCTTGGATGTGTGGATGAGCCACGGTGATCAAGTCAACCAGGTCTCCAGTGAGTTCGAACCATTGGCTGCCACGCCAACCTGCCCCTACGCCGCCGTGCGCCACAATCGCTTGCCGGTCTATGGTCTGCAGTTCCACCCCGAGGTGACGCACACGCCGCTGGGTGGCACCATCTTGCACAATTTTCTGTATGCCGTCTGTGGCTGTCAGGGTCTGTGGCATTTGGCTGACTTTGCCCAACAAACGATCGAGCGACTGCGGAGAGAGATCGGCGATCAACGTGTTATCTGTGGTTTGTCTGGTGGCGTCGATAGCGCGGTCACCGCAGCACTGCTCTACAAGGCGATCGGCTCCCAGTTGAGTTGCATATTGGTCGACAATGGACTGCTGCGCAAAGACGAACAAGCGGCAGTGTTGGCCGAGTTCACCAACCACTTCAAAGCCGATCTGCACATCGTCCGCGCTGAGGAGCGATTCTTGAAGGCCCTGGCGGGGATCACCGAACCGCAGGAAAAACGCAAGCGTATCGGATATCTGTTTATCGATTGCTTTAAAGAGGAAGCGGCCAAGATTCAAGGGGCCAAGTACTTGGCGCAAGGAACACTGTATCCTGATGTGATCGAAAGTGGCGCTGCCAAGGATGGACCTGCCGCCACTATCAAACTGCATCACAACGTCGGTGGACTCCCCGAACAACTTGGCTTTGAACTAGTCGAACCACTTCGCGATTTGTTCAAGGACGAAGTGCGGAAACTGGGATTGGAATTGGGACTCCCCGAACAATTGGTCTGGAGGCATCCGTTTCCTGGTCCAGGGCTGGCCGTACGTTGCTTGGGTGAAGTCACGAATGAAAAACTGAATGTGCTGCGTGAAGCAGATCACATCGTGGTCAGCGAGATCAAAGCGGCTGGCCTCTATCGCCAAACGTCGCAGGCCTTCGCCGTTCTGCTCCCCGTGCAGAGCGTGGGAGTCATGGGGGATGCCCGCACTTATGAAAATACCGTGGCCATTCGCTCGGTCAACACCGACGACTTCATGACTGCAGATTGGAGTCATCTCCCCTACGATTTACTCGCCCGCATGAGTAGTCGCATCATCAACGAAGTGCGCGGAGTCAATCGCGTCTGCTACGACATCAGCAGTAAACCTCCAGCCACCATCGAATGGGAGTAACCATGTCCAGAACCGCACTTCTACTAGCGGGTATACCCAGCGAAAATCCCGCCTTGTACCATCGTGTCCGCTTCGGGGTTGGCGATCCCGCCGCTTGGCTGCAACTGCGAATAGATGATCAAGTCCGAACGGAATTCATCGTCCGCGATATCGAAATGGATCGTGCGCGAAAGGGGGTTCGCGTTGATCACATCGCTTGTCCCGCCGACTACACACCGTCGGGGAGTCGACTTTCCGGCGATCGTGCGACAGCCACGGCCCAAGCGGTCGCCGAATGTTTGAAGCGCGGCGGAGTACAAAGTGTTACCACTGATCGCACGCTCCCCTTTATCTTCGCTTGGCACATCGGCCAAGTTGGTATCGCGGTCGAGTATTCTCCCGAGCTAGGTGTGATCGATCGTCGCATCAAGGATGCTCAGGAACTCGAATGGCTCGCAGCGGCTCAAAAAGTAACCGAAGCCACCATGCTCATGGCTTGTGAAACCGTGGCCCGTGCCAACGCTGATGCAGGCGGGACACTGCATCATGCAGGTGAAGTGCTCACCAGCGAACGACTGCGCAAGATGATTAGCATTTATTTGCTGGAACGCGACTATTCCAATACACATGATTCGATCGTCGCCTCGCTTCCTCTTTCGGCTGATTGCCATGAACGTGGCAGTGGTCCCTTGATGACGGGCCAAGCGGTCATAGTCGACATATTTCCACGCTGCAACGCGACGCAGTATTGGGGTGATTGCACGCGGACTGTCGTGCATGGCGATACCACGGACGAACTTCAGAAAATGCACACGGCCGTCGTCTCCGCCAAGCGTGCTGCCTGCGCAGTTGCCAGAGCGGGAGTGTCGGCCGATGATGTGCATGCCGCCACCAAACGCACGCTGGCCGAATACGGTTATCGTTTTGAACGTGGAGCCATTTCCGATGCACCTATCATGCCCCATGGAACCGGGCACGGTATCGGACTGGAGGTTCACGAGCCGATTCTCTTGGACGATAACGGCGGCACACTACTCGCAGGGGAAGTTTTAACCGTTGAGCCTGGCCTATACAGTCGCCATTTCGGAGGCGTGCGCGTCGAGGATATGATTGTCATCACTGATGCTGAGCCTGTGAATCTCAATGCACTCCCAGAAGGTCTGTGCTGGAAATAGAGTTCGATCTTAAACGTAGCTGCGGTCGCCAGACCGCAGGGAATCGACGTTCTGGCGAACGTAGCTACGACAGTTATTTCCCGAACGATGCTTAGCGAGCGAAAAATTGCTCGAAGAACATTTCGGTCGAGATGGTGCTACGCGAATTCAAGTGGTTCATCTTTTTGCCGCACATCTTTTTGTCGGAAAAATTTTGTAGCATATAGTGTCCCATCACCGCCCCCATTTTCAAACCTACCTTTGGCGAGGAAACTATGCATACCATCCACCGGCGCACTTTGCTGGGGTTCGCTACTGCCTTCACAACTACTCGCTTGCTGGGAGCCACGCCGATGACGGATGAAGCCCGTTTCGATCAAGCCGCAAAAATCTTGAGTGACGCGACAGCTAGCGGGCAAGTTCGTGCGGCGGCCATGGTTGCGAAGTGCAATTCTAAGGAATTCTCCCAGGCCTTCGGCGAGGCAAAATCGGTCGACGCTTCATTCCTGCTCGGCTCGATTTCCAAGCCGATCTCGATGGCGGCGCTGATGACGCTCTTCGATCAAGGCAAATTCGCATTGGACGACAGCGTACAAAAGTATTTACCCGAATTTAAAGGAGAACTGCGTGAGCGAGTTACGATTAGGCATTTGCTCACGCATGTTTCCGGCCTACCAGATCAGCTTCCCAATAACGCTGAGCTGCGTGCTGGTCATGCACCCCTCTCGGAGTTTATCAAAGGGGCGATGGACGTCCCGTTGGGATTCGCACCAGGGTCGCGCTACGAATACTCGAGTATGGCGATTTTGTTGGCTGCCGAAATCGCACAACGATTGAGCAATCAAGATATTCGCGAACTTGTCGCCGCGCGGGTACTAACACCACTGGGCATGCGGCATTCCGCCTTGGGGATGGGAACGCTTGGGCCCAGCGACATTATGCCAGCTCAAGTTGAGTTTGGTGCCGTCGAGTCGGGTGGTGGCAGCGAGGATTCTCGCACATGGGATTGGAATAGTCCGTTCTGGCGCGAACTGGGGGCACCCTGGGGTGGTGCGCACGCTTCAGTCGCCGACATCGCAAAATTCTTGGAAGCGTTTCTCAAGCCTGATGGGAGAATGCTACGTCCTGAAACGGCTGCGCTGATGATTCGCAATCACAATCCCGCCGCGCTCGAATCGCGAGGTCTGGGATTTGATGTTGGAATGCAAAGTGTTTGCGCCACCTGTTCAGATCGAACGTTTGGGCACACCGGTTCCACCGGCACTATCGCCTGGGCCGATCCCGAAAACGATCGCTTGTGCGTGGTCTTAACCACTCTTCCTGCGCGGGCCTTGGATGCAGCTACACATCCAAGACAACTTGCTTCTGATGCAATTTGCCAGCAGTAGTGCTAACCACGATCTCCCGCGAAACACGCACTGCTTCCGCCCGCGAATGGCGCGAATGTCATAGCCGTTAAGTGGTTCGCTCCCGCCGCGTGCGACCCACTTATCGCCCCAGTCGCTCGATGGCTGAGGCGTGGATCCAGCCTGTGCGACCTACGACTTCAATCTCTAACCAACGATCGCGACTCTCGACTATGGAAACCTCGGTGCCATCTGGAAGGGGATCGTTCAAACGCAACTGCGAATTGACCGAATCGGCCGAGTACAGATAAGCGTCATCGACCACTACGACTCCTTCATGGTTTGGATCGTTCGGGTCCCACCACACCGAAACCATCAGTACGCTCCACACTAGTCCCAATCCCACGGCAATCAAGCGCAGCCAATTTAGGCCGACCACATAGCCGACCGCTAGCGAACTGGCAGCTAGAAAAAAGCAACAGCTAGCAAGCAGTGTCAATCCCGCGCGCGACATCAGCGACTTCCAAAAGAATAGGGTGTCGACCAGTTGCGTGGTGGGATCGATCCGCATCGACTCGGGGAGAAGGCCGCGCGCGAATTGAAGGTTCTGCCGGGCACGTTGATGATTGGGTTGCTGCAGCAGAGCGCGACGATAGGCCACTATTGCTGGGCCGATGTGTTCAGACTGCAAGGCTGCGTTCCCTTGGTTGACCAATAGTTCAGTACTGACCGCTCCAGTAGCTTCAAATTGTTCGTCAACCGCTTGATTGAACAACTGTTCAGCCCGCGCAAACGCCTGCAGTCGCAGATCGCGATCACTGGCCTCCATCGCCGTTGAGTATTCGGATAAGCCTTGCGTGATACAGCCTTCGTCTGCGTGAACAGCATTGCCTATCAAGACCGTGAGTCCCAGCATCAGTCTAAGTAAATGCGGAATTCGACTCCAGGACTTGCGCAACCTAATGGCGAAATGAAACGATGCGTGGACGAGCTTAACTGAGACCATTAAATTCTGCTCTCGGCTAAATCGCGTGCTCTGAATTTCTATGCCCGATTCTTCCGTCAAAGCGTCACTTCCCTAAAAACGTGTCAATGGCTCGCAGCGCTCGATGAACCAAATCCGACTTGAGTGCCGAGTCGTCGTGGTGTGCCGGGGCGTAGCCGAGTCGTTCACATTCGGCGATGATTCCATCAGCCTCTCCCCGATTCCCTTCTGGCCAAGCTGCGATCAATTGACGTAGCGCATCAGCGATGATTTTGGTCGCTTCGCGCGGCGATTGTCGCTCTGCTTTTTGGACGCTGCCGCGCGCCTGTTTTAGAAGCGATTGGCGTTGCGACTGTTGCGGTGCTTTGAATCGGAAGCGTTTAACCATCAAGCCCACGGTTACTAAGCCGATCCCCGCCAGATACAACATAGGCATCAACCACTGTTGCGACTGTATGAGGAACGGCGTAACGATCAAGCTCGGGAGATTTTTTTCGATCGCTAGATTGGCTCCCAAGAAATTCAGCGGTGCAATTGGTCCGGTCGATGAGTGCTGTGAACCACCTGCGATCGCGCTAGTCGAGCTGGGGTTAGCTGCATTCTCTGGATTAGAACTCGACGCTACCACATCGGCAGCGGAGACGATCTGTGCCGCGTTGACTTGCAGCGCAATCGGCTTGGAACTGGCCGTAACGAATTTTTCTTGCTTGGGATCAAACCAGGAGAAATCAATGGCGGGAAGCTGCCGCACCGCCGACTGCTTGACGCGCAGGTCAACTTTGTACTGCTTAGTATTGCCAATGACTGAACCGAAGGGGACTTCCGTCGGCAACTGAAACAGGTTCTCATCTAATGAACTTCGGAGCGGCGGGAGTGAACAACGTTCCAAATCGCCACTACCCGTAAGTTTAATTTCGAGCGAAATGGGATCTCCCACGCGGACCACCGACCGATTAGCGGCGACTTCAATGGCAAAACCGCTCCCCACCGCACCAGAATAACTTGCGGGGCGGTCGTTGACTGGAATCGGAAGTACCTGGAAGCTCAGTGGTTCGGCTCGGGCCATCGTCGGTTTCACTTCACGCGGACGTGCATCACCGAATACGGTGCGTCCCCAGCGAATTACGCGCTGAGTGCGACAACTGGCTGGTATGTTTTCATAATTGCCTGGCTGGTCGGCGGAAAGCAATCGTTGGCCACTGACGATCACATAGTCTTGTCCCTCCTTCCGCTCTTGCTCGACCTTGGCATCTATTTCCACAATTCCTTGTGCCGTCGCCAGCGAAAGGGTAGTGCGTGTGGTTGGCTCACTGTCGATGAAATTAAACTGTTCAAAGAGGGGTGAGCGAATTTGCAGATTTGAAAAAGCGAATTGCAAGCCATCGCGATCTCCGGCAAACCGCCAACGAATGGTGAGTGGGACTTGTTCGCCAACGTAAACTTTGCGACGAGCCAGCGCGAGTTCCAATTCCATCTCTGAATCTTGTTCTAAATCTTCAAACTCAATCTCGACTACATCGACGGGTTGCGTCTCTCCATCGATCACCACCGTGAAGGGGCCAATCGTAACCGGCCCAGCTCGATCCGCGAGTATTTGATAATTGTATTTCAGGCTGACCGTTTCCCGGCTGGTGATGCGACCGTTGACGATTTGTGAAAAAGTACTCGTGGATTGGCCAAGCTGTGGGCCATCGACAGTCACTCCCACCGGAAGTTGCGTGGAGCTCAAGCGACAGTCGACGTTCTGATTGGATTGGACTCCATTGACTTGAATTTGGATCACCATCGGTTCACCCACATAGTAGGGACCACGTTGCTGCGCGACACGCACATCTTGGCCCAATATTGATTGCGGCGTCCAGCATAGTACGCACCACAAACAGAGTAGAGTCAGCCTGCAGTACTTTAAAAAATGGTTCAATCGCGGGGTCGATCCTGCGTTTGTTTTACCAAATGGAGTCGATATTATTGTGGATGATAAGCGTGTGTTAAATTCTGACTGAGCGACCCACTTAAATATGTCGCACTCGGCAAGGCTGCCCCACGCTTTAACTATTCGTATCATTACCAATCCTTTTCCACACCACCAGCGGATGAGGCCGAGAGAGGCTGCCGCTCGCGTCGACGGTTGGCCTCGCGTTCGCGAATGGCTTGCAGCATTTGTTCTGTGTCCATGTTTTGCGGAGTCGATTCCGTCTTTTCATCTGATTTGTCTTGAGGCTGTTGTTGCTGTGGCTGTTGATCTTGATTCTGGTCTTGCGATTGGGGTGGTTGCAACAATTCGAGGGCATCCAACAGCTTTCGCAGCGCGTTTTGTTGCTCGACAGATGCCTGTTCCAATGGGGAGGAGGCTGGCTCTTGCGATTCAGAGTCTGCCGTCATATCATCCACTGGACGAAGCTCAGCGGTTTGCTCAGCTGTTTGCTCAGCTGTTTGCTCAGCTGTCGTCAGCTTAGATAGACGCTCCGCTACTGACAGCATGGCTTGACCCCCGTCACGCACGAGCTCAGCCGCCTGTTTGAGATTGGCTGTTGGGTCTTGATCCGTACCTGGTGCTGTTGATCCGTCTGCAGTTGGTTGTGCAGGCAGGGACTCCTCATCAGTTGTTTCTGCAGAAGTGGAGGCTGTCGCTTGTTGCTCAAGTGCTTCGGCGATAGCTTGTGCGGTCTGCTCAAGCGTCTGTTGTCGCATCTGTAGTGGTCCAATGCGAGCTGGCGTTTGTGCGTCTGGCTGGGCTAATATTTCTGTCGTACTGTCATTCAATTCCGCTTGCCGCTGTGCCGTTTCGCGCAAGTGTTCGACAACGGAAAAGAACAGTCGCTGCAATTCCTCCAATTCACGCACAGCGCGGTTGGAGGCAGTACTAGCGTTTAGCTGTACCACTTTCGAATCAGCCTCAGCAGGCGTTGCGCGGCGTGGTGCTGGCGGACGTTCCACGCCACTGCTATTGGTATCAGTGACAGGGGAATTGTTATCGACGAGTGAACTCAATTCGTTCAATTGTTGACTTACCTGTTGCATGGCCTTCTCCACAGCCGACCGCAATTTCTCCGCCAACTCAAGCCGCTCGCGCTCCGTGCCCGCGTTTGACCCATCCACGCCCGGCGTGTTAGCCGGCAAGTCTCCAGGCTGTTGAGCCTCAGCGTCGATCTTCAGCAGTTCAGCATCGATCAGCTCTCGCAATCGATCCGCGCGTTTCAAGTTCTTCTGTTGGTTGCCGATGAGTATGTCGCGTTCAGGGTCATCAAGTGCTGGAGCCGAATCAACATTGGTCGTTTCTACTTTCATCTCCGAGGAGCCCACATCGCCGGGTGTTCCGAACGCCGATGAAATCGCGCGTTGGTCGATTAAAGTGATATCGATCACTCGCCGGATATCGTAGAACACCTCTGCGGCTTCCATCAAAGACTCAATTCCCGCCGATTGCTGTTCGAGTGTAGATTGCCACGCCTGGGCGGCGACACTGGCCGTAGCCTGCTCGAACAATTTTTCTCCGCGCGCGATCGACGGCAGCGCTTCTGATAGGTTGGCGACCAGTGTGGTCGTCTCGTCATCAGCAGTTTGATCTGGCTGAGCGTTCGCTGGCGCTGATTGTTGTGCTTGAACTTGAGCCACACCTGCCGACAACAACGCATGCAATTCGGCAGTCCTTTCGGTCGTAGCTAACAATCCATCCGACAGAACTTCATCGGACAGCCAGATTGGTTTGGTCGGTGCCACCTCGCCATCCGTGGAAGGAGCGGAAGACAGGAGCATGGCACGCGTTAAATTCAATTGTCCAGATGCATCGGCGATCAGCACGGTGAGTATTTCCAGTGGATCGCGGAGTTGATCGCGAGCGCGTTTGAGATCAGTCAAGCCAGCCGCCCACCGCACAAAGGCGCGTTCACTTTGCAAACGCCGCACAAAACTACGCGACTTGTGCATCCGTTGCACGGCAGTATCGAGATAACCCAGCATGGCGGAGAGTTGTGCCGCTTGCACTCCCTGTTGGCCCGACGGTGCTCCTTGTGCGTTGGCGAGATTCGGTTGGCTTTGAGCCGCAGCCGATTGTTGGCGTCGCGCATCGCTGGCTAGCTTTTCTATATCTGAAACAATCTGCCGCTGGACGATCCCCAATTGCCGAAAGGTAGCGCGGTACTTTTCAACGTTAGAGCCTACCAGTTCAAGCTGCGTACACAACTTTTGCAACTCAGTTTGATGTTCACGGACACGCACTATCAACTCGTCCAACCGCGGCGCGAACTCTTGCGAATTTTTTTCGGCCAGCGAATCGGACAACTCGAGTATGCGGCGGGAAATGATCTCCAGGTTATGTCGCGCGTCATCACTCTCGGGACGGACGCGAATTGCTTCACGGAAGCGACCGGCGGCCATTTCCAGATGTTTTAGCGCTTGCTCCGGTTCCTCCGCCAATAACTTCTCAGCTCGATTGACTTCCACCCAACCCAAATTGTAAAGCGCGTTGTACCGCAGTTCGCCGTCGACCTTGGCTTCGCGTCGCGCGGCATTGAGCAATCGCTCCGCTCGATCATGGTCGGTACTGACCAAGGCCACGGCACGATTGTAAAGTTCCCGAGGCGAACCATTGGAATCGAGTTCTTCGCTGTTCGTGTCAGTTGTGTTGTTCGCCGTACTATTCGCACTGGGGCTATCCGCAGATAACTCTGAGGCTTGTGGCTCAAGCGGTAGCTCAGGCGTCTGCGCCCAAACCTGTGAATCATCAACGCTGGAGATCACACACAATGTCCAGCCGAGCCAACTAGCGGCCCGCGATGTAACTGTGGAACGAATCGAATCACTACCATTCACGCCTGATTCACTTGCGAAAAAAGTGGGGGTGGCGAGCGCCGCCAACAGCAGCAGCACTGCCACTAGTACGCACCATTGATACGCTTCGTTGCGAACAACAGTTTCTTCATCCGACGTGGTTCCGCGTAGCAGTCCGGCGATGTGCGCATTGTAGATCGATTGCCAATCGAGTGCTCCGGTACCAGCCGGGATATAGGCCCCTTCCGTCTCCATGGCAATCTCTCGCAGAGTTTCGCCATCCAAGCGACTGACCACCGGTACTCCATCTCGGTCCTCAATAAAAGTGCGTCCGCCAGTTCGTGGATCGGTCACTTCGATCTTGCTCCCCAGTTCATCGCCGAAGCCAACACTGACAATCCGTACACCTTTTTCCCTAGCCGCCTTAGCCGCGTCGAGGGGGAACGAATCATGATCCTCGCCGTCGGTGATCAGCAAGATCAATCGATTGACATCTCCCACCTCGCGGAAGCCGTCGACCGATTTGGTGATCGCCTCGCCAATACGCGTTCCTCCTAAACCAACTGTGGCCGGGCTGGCTTCGTTCAAAATCAATCGCAAAAAGCCGAAATCAGTCGTCAACGGACAGAGCACACTTGACTTGCCAGCAAACGCGAGCAAGCCAACTTGTTGCCCCTCCTTCATCAAACTCAGCAACGAATCTATTTCCGCCTTGGCCCTATCGAGGCGATTGGGGACGACATCTTCGGCCAACATCGATCGACTGACGTCCAGGCAGATCATGATTTGCGAATCGACCCGAGTTTGCAATTGCACCGTGCTCCCCCACTGCGGTCGCATCAAGGCGACAACCAACCCAGTCAACGCACTGCACAACAGCAGCACGGAGCATATGCGGCGAGTTAGCGATGGGCGGCGTACCAAGCGGGCTTGCATCAGCGGCGACAGCATACGTTCCATGAGATGCCCCGTGCGCATTTCAAAGGCGATCATAATGAGAGCCAGCAGACCAATGAACCACAGCGCGTGTAACCACTCGACATTGGCAAAACGAAATTGGTTCATGGCAACCTCCGGAATACCGAAGCACTCAACAGCGATGCGATAGCGGCCAAGCCGAAGCCACTGGCGATGAACAGTGCAAAATGTTCGGTATAACGGAGATACCGCAACTCGTTCACTTCGGTCTTTTCTAGCCGATCGATTTCGCTGTAGACATCGCGCATGGCGTCGATGTTCTCGGCGCGAAAGTACTTGCCACCTGTCTTCTCAGCAATTTGCTTGAGGGTCTCTTCATCGATTTCAACCGGTTGGGCGATCAACATTGGCCTGCCAAAGGGGTCGTTGTAGGGCATGGGGGCCACGCCATTGGTCCCCGCGCCGATGCAGTAGACTTTCACTTGGCTCTCCGTCGCCAGCTCAGCCGCTTTCAACGGTGGTATCACACCCGCGTTGTTCACACCGTCGGTTAGCAAAATGGCCACATGGGATTTGGCTTGGCTGCGTCTAAGTCGTTCGATGGCCAACCCCAGACCATCTCCGACGGCTGTTCCATCTTCGCTCCGATCGCTGACGATTTGCAAATCTCTAACGATGTTGGCGAGATTGCCGTGATCGAGCGTCAAGGGACAAACGCTATCGGCGTAGCCAGCAAAAGTAACCAAACCGATCAAGTCATCGGGTCTCCCAGGAGAAGTCGACTGTCCCAAACCAGTTGCCATGCTTAACAATCCACTCCGCGCTGCATCGCTCCCAAGTGCAAAATCTAAAAAAACCTGTTTGACAACATCTAGACGATCGACCGAACGATCTTCTTCGACCAAATCGCGAGCATTCATCGAACTGGAAAGATCGACAATCATCATGATGGCGATACCATCGCGCGAAACTCGCGTCTCACGTTCGGGAGTTCGAGGTCGGGCGAGTCCCAGGATCATCGCCAATATAGCGACGGCAAACAGCATAGCCGGAATCTTAGTGAACCACATTCGGAGCGACGGTGAAATTGGCTGGAGCAGTGACAGTGATGAATAGGTCAATGACGAACGAGAGCGACCGGCTAACCAGAAAGCCAGTACCGCTAGCGGCAGCAGTAACAAAAACCACGGGTCGCGAAATTCCCAGTTGAAAAGATTGTTAAACACGCCGCGATACCTCCGGCGTACGAGTCGAACCCGTCACATTGGTCGTCCTTAAATTGTCCGCGTCGACATCGGAAATGTCCTCCGCTGTAACTTCCTCCGTGACTTCCACATCGGGAGCATTCTCGCGCGTCTCCTCCAAGAATTTCACAGCCAACTCGCAGGATCTGACAACGTCGCGTTCACAGGTCGCTCCCGTCACAAGAGTGCCACTGGCAAACTTGACCCGGTCCGCTTGACTTAGGAACTCGGCCAACAATAGTTGATGCTCGTTGCTCAATTCTCCCCCCGCCGCCGCCAATTGCAAAAATTCGTCGGTCGTCAACTCAGGCGCGCGGAGCTCAAAGCGATTCTCCAAGTACTGTCGCACAACGGCCGAGATCTCGACATAAAATTGCTCGATCGTCAGACTTGGAGCAGTCGACTGGCGATCGGCCACCAATCGGTCGACGCGGTCTCGCGCCAGTTCATAGGCGTTGCGTCTCAGGATTCGCTTCCCCGTCTGTCGCGACCAGAGCCAGCCTACCGCGATCAGGCCCAGCAATCCCAATACTACGGCAACTATGATCCGCGTTTGCGATCGGTCCGCTGGAGAAACAATCGCCAACTCTCCCAGCGGCGGCTTAAGTTCTGCGACGGCCGAATCCGGGAGTACCGACTGGACCTGGAAATCGATCCGCTCGGTCAATAATTCGTAAGCATCGAAGTCGTCGGGGCTAGGCTGTTGTCCCGGTCGGTGGTCGATGAACTCGATCAGGATGGGTGGAATGGATTGCTCCCCAGACAGAAATGGTTGCAAGGTATAACGCTGCGTCATCACACTCTTGCCATCGCCATCGATATGCTGTTTGGGGACGAAGTCGACGATTGTATAGCGCTCCAGCGCTTCGCCGAATTCGGGCATTAACAATTCGATCCCCGGCTCCGATTCGACAGTGATCTCCAATACGATTTCGTCGCCAATCAGCGGTTTTTCGGGAGTGAGGGCTACCGTGGCGCGAACGGGACCAACTTGAGTAACCCGTTCCGAATTGGTGCTACTCGCCAACGTTGGTGAAATCGATCCGAATAGCATTATGACTACGAGCTGCGCGCGGGTCGTGTGCCAGCAGCGCTTGCGTGCAAGTCCATTCGATATCATCAACGGCGCCTCCTTCGCTCGCGCATCCGAAAAAAGCGTGCCAGTGGTTCGACGATGGAACCCGCTGCGTCGATCTCGATGAAGTCGATCTTGGCGCGTCTGAAAAGACGCTCCAGTTGCTCGATGCGCTCGCGTGCGGCCTTGGAAAATTGCTCGCGAAAAGTGGAAGAGCCCGTGTCGCGCACCACGCTGGCTCCCGTTTCGGCATCTTGAAATGTGACCATTCCCAACTTTGGCAATTCCAATTCTCGCGGGTCGGAGATCAACACCGCGATGACATCATGCTTCCGCGAGGCCATTTGCAAAGCTTTGATGTAGCCCTCATCGAAAAAGTCACTCACCACAAAACAGACTGATTTGCGCTTGGTAACCGACAGCAGAAATTCCACTGCACCGCGAATGCTGGTCGCTCGCCGCGAGTCGGATGGTGCATTTCGAAAACGCGGGAGTCGACGCCAGGGGAACCAATTGCGTTGGAAACGCGGTTGTTTGGTTTTCGATTCGAGCCGCGAATCGTGGGTGAGTACTTCGCGTACGACACGCAATGCGTGCTTCTGACCTTTGCGTGCCGGAATGTACTGTTCAATGCCGCCATGAAACAGAGTCAGGCCAACTTTGTCGTCATTGGTCGTAGCGGAAAAGGCGAGCAGCGCGCAGAGCTCGGCGGCGGCTTCGCGTTTGGAACGGCGACCGGAGCCAAAATCTTGCGAGGCGGAGATGTCAGCCATGAGCATCAACGTTAATTGTCGCTCTTCGATGTATCGCTTGACGAACGGCTCGCCCATGCGTGCAGTAACATTCCAATCGATCGATCGAATTTCGTCACCAGGGACGTACGGTCGCACCTCGTCAAACTCGATGCCACGTCCTTTGAACACCGAAACATATTGTCCCGCCAGCACATCGGCGACTTGCCGTCCCGTACGCACTTGGATTTCACGGACGCGTTGTATGACTTCCTTGGCTAACATTAGGGGACCGGCACATTGTCTAAGATTTTGCGGACGACATCATCGTGGCTCTTTCCCTCGGCCTCGGCTTCGTACGTCAAGATGATGCGATGCCGCAAGATTTCCAGAGCAACACTCTTTACATCGTGCGGCGTGACGTAGCCGCGTGCTTGCAGAAAGGCGTGCGCTTTGGCAGCTTTCATCAAATTGATCGAAGCCCGCGGACTGGCTCCGGTTTCGATCATCCCTTCTAAATCATGGATTCCATAGTCGCTTGGCTGACGAGTGGCACGTGCGATGTCAACCAAATAGTTTCGAACCTTTTCATCCACGAAAACTTTTTCTACAACGCGTCGCGCTGCCAATATTTCTTCAGGTGACGCCACTTTGCGAACCTCGGCCAGAGGTTGACCACTGGCCATGCGATCGACGACCTTGCGTTCTTCCTCCTTGGTCGGATAGCCGACCACGACTTTCAACATGAATCGATCGACTTGAGCTTCCGGGAGTGGATAGGTCCCCTCCTGCTCGATCGGATTCTGCGTGGCCAGGACCAAAAACGGTTCCTCCAGCAAAAATGTCTTGCCGCCAATTGTAGCTTGACGTTCCTGCATCGCTTCTAACAGGGCAGCTTGGACCTTGGCCGGCGCGCGGTTGATTTCGTCGGCCAAAACAAGGTTCGAAAAAATCGGTCCCTGGCGTACCACGTAGGTCCCCTCCTTGGGATTGAAAATCTCCGTTCCAATTACGTCGGCGGGGAGCATGTCGGGAGTGAATTGAATGCGTGAGAACCCCGTGTCGATAGCGGTGGCCAAGCTACGGATGGTCAGCGTTTTAGCTAGTCCCGGAAGCCCTTCCAATAGGATGTGCCCACCGGTGAGCAGACCGATCAGCAGTCGCGATAACATGTGCTCCTGCCCGACCAACACGCGAGCGACTTCGTCCTTGAGATTGGTGCAGATATGTGCATGTTGGGCGATTTGATCGTCGATGGTCTGAGCGGTCATAGGTCGTTGGGAACGCTAGTAGTGGAAGTAATTGGTAGTGTTGGAAGGGATTGCAGCCTTCCGTCGAGCTCGTCTCGGTAGAAGAAAGAACTGGTAGCTACATTGTGAGTACTCAGCTTTCAGCGATACTCTTATCGTACTCGAAATGTCCGTGGCGACCGAGTAGGAGTACGAGCAACGAGTACCATTTCGTTGAGTACGAGTGCGATTTCGCTGCTCATCTGGGTGACGTTCGACGAGAAGTGTCGGAAAATCGACTCTGGTACACCGGTGGGCAAGCGCCCAATCCGCTCACATGACTTGTTGGCCCTCCACCCACCTAATTCTATTTAGCAATGCGACAAAAATAATGCATGACAATCCCTGCTGCTACACAGACGTTCAGTGAATCCGTTCCGAGCTCCATGGCGATGGTCACGCGTTGATCGGCCACGGATTGAATTTCCGCTGGCAAGCCATATCGTTCATTGCCGATGAGTATCAACACTGGGCCGCTTCGCTGAGTCGTCTCCAGTGCTTGTGAATCGGCGGACAAGGTCGTGGCTACGCTGGTAATCTGACGCTCGTCACGCAGCCAACGCAGGTCACCCGCCAGATCACGTGATCGAAATAGCTGCAATTGGAGCACCGTCCCCATGGAGACTCGTAACACGCGCCGCGACAATGGGTCCGCCGAGCCAGGTCCGATGACGACTCGCGCGATCCCCAACGCCGCGCAGCTTCGCAGGATTCCACCTAGATTCTCGGGGTCTTGCACTCCGACCACACCTACGAGTGTTTCGCCGCGATCTGTCCACGGCAGGAAATCTTCGCGCAGCGTGAGGACTGGCTTGCGCAGCCCACATCCCAACACCCCACGATGGAAATCAAACCCTACAATACTCTCGACCAGCGCGTGTTCGACCACCAGTAGCTCCACCCCGTCTGGGACCATCGCAGCGTAATGCTGAAGGTATTTTCGGTCGAGCAAAATACTTTTCACCGCGTAATTACTGCACACGAGCTGCTCCACCAGCAGCGGCCCCTCAGCGATAAACAGTCCGCTCTGCTCAGTCCAGTTGCGGCTGCGCAATTCCCGGAAGGGTTCCAGCCGTGGATCTTCTATAGAAGTGATGTCAATGAGCGGCACGAGCTAGTTACCCCGGGTAACATCAATCCAAACTAAGTGATGATCCGTGGCCTTGAGAACCGCCCGCACTCCCGCTCGCAGTTTAGCATCGATCGTCTCAAGATCAGGCCAAAAGACGCCTGAACTCACGACTCGCAGATCGCTACTGGGCAAAGCATAATCGACACGCAGATTTCCCACCGCTCGATCATTGAAGTCCCCCGTATCCTCGGCGGGGTCACCCGTATGCGTTCGATTCGCGCCAGCTTGAGTTCGCGCGGCGATAGCGGCTCCTGGACTGCGCGGCGGCGGGCTGTGCGCAATCCGCGGATGGTTGAGCAAGTCGACGATGGCCCGCGCGCGACTCCCACCATCGCGCGGATCACTGTTGAGATCTCCCAATACCACGAACGACGCGCGCGATTCCAAGCCTGCCGACTTCCCCTGATCGTCGACGATGAATTCCGCATCGTTGATGTAGTGCTCTATCAGCTTAATTTCATCATGGTTGCGGCAGCCGTTGCGATCTTCTGGGCCATCGAAGGCGGGGGGCGTCGGGTGACTGGCCAGCACGTGCACATCACCTTCGGGACTGTGTATCGTAACGTCCCAAAAACTCTTCGATGAAAGACGCAACTTTTCCCAAATTGTGTCGTCATAATACTCTGCCTGACTTTCTGGATCTCGCGGACGTAACGCACCTGGCAACGTCGCCCACCGCAACGCTTGCAAGGTCCGCACCGCACCGCGATCGATCTCATAGCGACTGAGTATGCCCATGCCGTATTGCCCTGAAAAAAGGCCATAGCCCCACGCGTCCTCTGAGTCGGCGGTGCTGCCATTGGCGTTGAGATCTAGTCCACTCGGTACACCCGTGTTGACTGGCGCGCTAAACGTATGTGGCATTGGCCAAGCCTCATTCCCAAGTAGGTCACTCCCTGCGAAGCTCAAATACAGCTTCTCGAACAACTCCACGTTCGAGCCGTCCGTCGCGAAGTCGACTTCATTTAGCAGCAACACATCAGGACACACCGCGCGAATGACGGCGGCAATAGCCAATATCTGAGGATCTTGGTGTTCCAAATCAGCCCGCAACTTGCCCGCTTCAGCGCGATGGAGCGAAACATTAAACGTGGCAATCCTCAGGGTACCATCGTGTTTGTCGGGGACCAACGGCTCGACCGCAATCGAAGGCGGAATACACAGGCCGCAGACCAGCACCACGATACCCATGCGCATGCAACAACTCCAAACATAGTTGCCACATTTTACCATCCTTAAGCGGCTTTCCATTAGTTTCGTTGTGCTTTCCCGGGAACGATTGACCAACACCAAAACTCGCCGACAAAAAGATGTGCGGCAAAAAGATGATACGAACGTAATACTGTATACTGTTTGCCAACCTATTTCAAAAGAATACTCTCTCACCGCGACAGATAGGAACATTCATGCCCTTCACACGCCAGGCCTTTGTCACACATCATCCCCAACCCCTAACTCTCCATAACCTCACCGCTCAAAGAAGACTATCTCCTTGGCTTTGTGGTCTGGCATTTGCCGCTTCGTTGCTGGCCAATCAATCCTCCCGGCAAGTTCAGGCTGACGAAAAAAAACCGAACATCGTCTTCTTTTTCACCGATGATCAGACGATTAGCACGCTGGGTTGCTATGGCAATCAAGTGGTGCAGACTCCCAACATAGATTCGTTGGCGGCCCGCGGCACGCGGTTTGAAAACATGTTCGTCAGTCATTCGATCTGCTGGGTCAGTCGCACGACCATCCTCACCGGCCTAACTGGTCGCAGCTATGGTACGCAGGGAAATCATGAACTGGCCCGTCCAGAAGCGGTCGAGGTACTCTATCCCGATCTGCTCCGTTCCGCCGGCTATCGCACTGGCTTTTTTGGCAAATGGCATGCCACCATGCCAGATAACTTCAAGCCACAAGAGCATTTCGACCAATACGAAGCGATTGGTCGCAATCCTTACTATAAACCACAGCCCGACGGCAGTCTCCGGCACGAGACCGACTTAATCGTTGATCGTGGCATCGAATTCATCAAGGCTCAACCTGCCGACCAACCCTTCGCTCTGAATTTGTGGTTCAATGCTTGCCATGCGGAGGATAGTGATCGTCGCCCAGGGATTGGGCATTTCCCTTGGCCTCAATCGACGGATGGCATGTATGAAGACATTGAGATCGCACCACCACGCTTGAATTCGCCCAGTATCTTTGACAGCTTGCCCGATTTTCTGCGCACCACCATCAATCGCGAACGCTTCTTCTGGAGATGGAATACACCGCAGAAATATCAAACCAACATCCGTGCTTATTACCGCATGGTGAGTGGTATCGACAATGCGATTGGCCGGTTGACAGCCGCTCTGAAAGAAGCAGGACTGGCCGAGAACACAATCATCGTCTACACGGCTGACAATGGCTATTACATGGGAAATCGTGGACTGGCCGGCAAGTGGTCACATTTCGAGGAATCGCTGCGCGTGCCGTTGATTGTCGCCGACCCACGCGTTCCCAAGGAGCAGCAGGGGCAAGTCAGCGACGCTCTGGCACTGAACCTAGACCTGCCTGCTACTTTTCTCGATTGGGCACAAGTTGATATTCCGAAGCGCTATCAAGGGCGAAGTCTGCAGCCGATTGTCACGCAGAAGAAGCCCAATGACTGGCGGACCGATACGTTCCACGAACACTTTGCCGTACGCACGCGTATTCCCGCTTTCGAAGGTGTCCGCAATGAACAGTTCAAATATGTGCGTTACATCGATCATGGCAATCACGAATTCCTGCACGATTTGAAGAACGATCCCGATGAGCTGGTCAATCTAGCTGGCAATGCAGAGTACGCCGCGACGCTGCAAGCACTGCGCGATCGCACCACGCAATATGTCAATGATCTAGGTGGACCGCTGGAAGTGCTCGACAAACCATTTACTGCATCGACAGATCCATACCCAGTCGCATCCGCGGCCGTCGGTACTACACCTGATCAGGATGGTTTTGTAACCGTCTTTGATGGAAAAAATCTACGTAATTGGGAGGGGGATACTGCGTTTTGGTCGGTCGAGGAGGAGGCGCTGACTGGTAAAACAGACGGTACACTCAAAGCCAATAGCTTCATTACTTGGAAAGATTCGACGATCCGTAATTTCGATTTGCGAGTTAAAGTGAAGTTGACTGCTGGTGGTAATAGTGGCCTTCAGTACCGAGGCCAATCGCGACCCGAATTGGGGCTGTATGTCGTTAGTGGCTATCAATGTGACGTAGTGGCCAATACTCCCGAATACAACGGAATGCTATATGAAGAGAAGGGACGCCGCATTCTGTCACACACTGGAGAAAAGGTGATCATCGATCCCCAGGGGCAACCCTGGGTTGTGGGGACGATGCCTGTTAAGGAGTTTGAACCTGACCAATGGCACGATTACCGCGTGCTCGTCGAAGGGAATCATCATCAACATTGGATTGACGGCCAACAGACCGCCGACCTAATTGACTTCGATGAGCAAGGTCGCGCACTAGAAGGCGTGCTGGCCGTACAAGTGCATGTCGGCCCCGCCATGAAGATCCAGTACAAGGATTTCAAGATCAAGCACTTGCCCGATGATATGCCTTTGCTAAGTGCTGTCGAACATGCCATTCCCGCAGACGCTTATGGTGTACGTCCACAAGGAAAACTACCCGCCGATTGGAAACCGCCAGTCCATGGGAAATGATAGAGGTCAGAAGCCGAATTGCCCTGCCAGCTTGTTCGCCCTGCGCACAAGCTGGTAACTCTTCTCTTCCACTTCCTAAACTGCCTGCTCTGTCTTGAGCCCCCCTACACCTGAGCTTAGAGCCTTCTTGCATCTCGCCCCCAACAATTTTTCGGTCTTTAAAACTTTCGGTCGCAATTCATAGCTCGACGCGCCAGCGAATGGGTCGCTCGTTGGAGAATTTGCAGTGAGCGCTTCTCGATAAAACCGGCAACTCACTCGCTGGCGCGTCGAGCTGGTATTGCTGCAGCTACTGTCGGTGTTCGATCAGGGAAATTTAGCGGGGCGTTTTTCGCTGAATGCGGTGAGCCCTTCGGTGGCGGCTTCGGTGGTGAATGAGGTGGCCATGGCGGCGGCTCCGCTAGAGAGAAACGTCGACAGTTGTTCGCCGACCATTTCGTTTAATAGTCGCTTGGTCAACTGCAGCGACTCGGCCGCACCGACCGAAATCGAATCGATCCAATTGCTGGCCCTAACCCAGATCTGATCGGAGCCGACCACATGATGAACGAGTCCCAATTCCTTGGCTTCGGCGGCTGAAAGTTCATCTCCACCAATCAACATGCGACTGGCGACGGAGCCACCGCAGCGAAAGCAGAGGAGCGGTGCCACCAAGCCAGAGACCAAACCGAGCTTCGGAGCGGGGATGCTAAACGTTGCGCGTTGGCTGGCGACGACTAAATCGCAGGCCAACACCAAAGCCAAGCCTGAGGCAATCGACGCACCGTCAACCGCTCCCACGATCGGCTTGGGGAACTGCAGCATTTGTTCGATCAGTCCCTGCAAACGCTGTGCGTCTTCATGCCACCTGGGGAGTGGCTCGTCGGCGACCGCCGTCTCCTGCAACTCCTTCAGATCCAAGCCAGCACAGAAATGCGCACCAGCACCAGTCAGGATGACACCGCGCACTTTCTTTTCTTGTCGCAAATCATCAAAGGCTTGTGACAGTTGTTCGATCATCTCGCGACTCAGCGCATTGCACTGCGCGGGGCGGTCTAGGATCACGGTCCCTGTCGAGCCGTGGACGTTGATCTTGAGCATGTGCGATCTCGGTGCACTAGAGTAATTATTGAATTAGGATTTGAATTCTCAGTTGTCCTGCTCGACCGCCTGCGTCAACTTCGGAAAGCGATCGCTGTACATCCAACGTTCCCACAGGTTCGCGTGACGCAAACGCGGGTCGTCCAGCGAGACGGTATGTTTCTTGCCGCGGCGCGTGATCAAAGTCGCGGTGTTGTCGTCGGTCACCTCCGCCACAGTCCAGTATTTCTCAACAATGTAACTGTAGGCTTCACCTTTGGTTTGTGGCACTACCTCTTTGGCGCGCGGGCCAGGTGAAATACTCTTTTTATCTTTGGCAAAGACAACTTTGTTCCCTACTGACAAACTTCTAACACTCAAGTCGATACTCCAATCCGTGTGCGACGTGACGGTAAGACCATAGTTTAGCATCTTGCGGGAAATAACTGTCGTTGCTACGTTCGCCAGAACGTAGACCCCCTACGGTCTGGCGACCGCAGCTACGGGTAAGTCCCGACACCTATTTCCCGCTCGATGCATAACTAGTGTCTGAGCCGTTGGTGGAACGTGCGATTGCGGTGGTGTGCCAATCTCGTAGAATTATGCCAAGTAATTGCAAACTTAACAATTCGAACTCTTGCATCTGGCGTCCCAAAGTTGGATATTCCTACACTTTCCAAAATGCTTTTTGAGTTGATCGGAGGGCTGGGCATTTTTCTACTGGGCATGAAGAACATGTCTGATGGTATGCAAGCCGTGGCGGGAAACAGCCTGCGGCGGCTTGTTGGGGCAATCACCAATAATCGCTTCTTCGCCACCGTCGTGGGAGTCGTGGTGACGTGCATTGTGCAATCGAGCTCGATCACCACTGTGATGGTCGTGGGCTTCGTCAATAGTGGCGTGATGGAACTCTCGCAAGCAGTGGGAGTTATCATGGGAGCCAATATTGGTACGACTATCACCGGTTGGATCTTGGTCTTAAACGTGGGCAAGTACGGTTTGCCACTGCTCGGATTGGCGGCCTTCATCTACTTGTTTTCGCGCGGAGATCGCTGGCGCTACTGGGCTATGTTCGCGATGGGGATCGGCATGGTTTTCTTCGGGCTCGAGATCATGAAGGACTCCTGCGCGATCATCAAAGACCTGCCTGACTTCGAGGCTTGGTTCGCACGCTTTAATGCCGACACGTACCTAGGTGTAATGAAGTGCGCGCTGGTGGGTTGTATCATGACTACGCTCGTACAATCCTCCTCGGCCACTTTGGGCATCACGATTTCCTTGGCCATACAAGGGGTCATCACCTATCCAACGGCGGCTGCATTAATTCTTGGGGAGAACATCGGTACGACCATCACCGCCTTTTTGGCCTCGCTGGGGGCGACTACCAACGCGCGTCGCGCCGCCTACTTTCATGTGCTATTCAATCTAGTTGGCGTATTGTGGATTACGGCGATCTTTCGCTGGTACATTGGCATCATTCAGAGTTTGGTGGGCGTGGACGTGACCGAAGCAGTGGTCGTCGATGGAGCTGCAACCTATCCCAATACAGTCGCCGCCATTGCCGCCACGCACAGCATATTCAATATCGCCAACACCCTGTTGTTCCTACCGTTGGTGACGCCTATTGTGCGGATGCTAGAACGCGTTGTCCCCTCGCGCCCCTACGAAGAGATACCTCGCTTGACCGACCTCGATGTTCGCATCTTGGAGACGCCTCTGCTGGCCATCGAGCAATCGCGCAAAGAGATCTTGAAGATGGGAGATGGCTGCCAGGAAATGCTCGATTGGTTGCTGGAACTGTTGAATGCCGAGGACCCCGATAAACAGTTGGCCGAGCGACTCAAGCAGCGTGAAAAAGTATTGGATTCTGTACAGGACGAAGTGGCCGCGTTTGTGACGAATCTGCTTTCGGCGAACGTCTTGCACGCCACCGCCGAGGAGGGACGCAGGCAACTACGTCTGGCGGATGAATACGAATCGATCAGCGACTACCTTGTGAATCTTGATAAGTTTGACCGCAAGCTGCGACGCGACGGCTTTCGCTTTACTCCTTCGCAACGCGACGACTTGTCACAGCTCAATCGCCACGTGTTTGAGTACTTGGCGGCTGTTCACGAGGCGTTCTCATCGAACAATCGCAACGTTATTAACAGCACCGACGCCAGCAGCAAGCGGATTCGGGACGTAAACATTCGCCGAAGGTGTGGGGAGTAGTATAGCGATCTAGCGACGGGAGGCGAAATATTCTAATTGCGGGGCATGATGAATGCTTCGCTGCTTGAACCGATTTCCCTGGCTGAACAAGTACGTTCGCTGATAGCGA
>JBGSJT010000044.1:0-9913 GCA_041741715.1 Pirellulaceae bacterium
CCCGCCGCCCTGGGGCAGCTACGTTTGGCCTGGGCTAGATAATCGGCTGGGCCTTCGGCCCGAAGAGAACTGGCTCTGGCTCAACTAATAAATCTGTAAATCGCACCTGTCTGCGACTGAAGACTCAATTCCAGAACGTAACGCGCAACAACACATAACTGCTAAACTGCTATTTGTCGCACAGCACAGGCATAGCCTTTCAATGCGTTCGAACTATAGTAGGGAGCTGATAAATCGGGTTACGATAAAAGTGCAATGTCCCATGGCGAACCTCAAGTTATCTCTTCTGCTGGTGCTATCGTTTGCAGCTTGCGGCTGCTCGAAGTCATCGCCAGTCGCTGACGCACCTCACGAAAAACCGGCCAAGGTGGAGAAGCTCCCCGTGGAAACAGAGTTGGCTACGGTCACGCTCACGGAGGAGGCAACTCGGCGACTGGCTATCGCGACAACCCCCGTCATCCAACTGAGGGTTGCGCCAAAACGGACCCTGGGTGGCGAAGCCATGGTCCCCGTCGGTCGTACCATTGTCGTCTCCACTCCCGTCGCGGGGATTGTCACCACCCCCAATTCTAGTCAGCTACCGCTCCCTGGCACGCATGTCGATGTGGGGGCTGAGGTACTGTCGCTGGTGCCGCTCCTGTCACCCGAACGCGACGTACCGACGCCAGCCGAACAGGTGCAAATGGTTGGAGCGCAAGCCAACCTGGTCGCCGCGCAAACCGTCGCGCAAGGAGATGTCGAACGTAGTCGCGCCGAAGTTGTCGCTGCTAAGATCGCACTCGATCGGGCGAACAAGCTTTTTCAAGATCGCGCTGGTGCGCGGCGCGCGGTCGATGATGCAGAAGCTCTGATGAATATTGCTCAATCGGTTTTGACTGCTGCCCAGGAACGCGAGCGTCAGTTATCAAAACTATTGACCACTATTACACAACCTTCAACAAGCAACTCAGTCGATGGCCACGAGAGTGGGGCTGTTGCACTGCCGATGCTGGCCCCCATCGACGGACTGATCAATCGTTTGACTGTCAGCCCCGGTCAGACTGTCGCCGCCGGAGCAGCTCTGTTTGAGATGGTCAACCTAGACACCATTTGGATCCGTGTTCCGGTCTTCGTCGATCTCCTGTCGAGTATCGAGAAGGAACAAGCGGCCCAGTTAGTTTCGCTGTCTGGCGACCAACTTGGCGCGCATAGAACTTCCGGCACAATCAACGCCCAGCCAATTATTGCGCAGCCGATCGCCGCGCCACCGACTGCCAACGCAATGACGTCGTCCGCTGATCTCTATTATCAAGTTGACAACCGCGAAGTGCAACTCCGTCCAGGTCAGCGCGTCGGGGTGGAACTGCCGTTGATTGGTGCCAGCGATGCCCTGGCGATTCCTGATACCGCCGTGATCTATGACGTTCAGGGTGGAGCTTGGGTTTATGTCGATGCAGGGGATCGACATTACACTCGACAGCGAATCACGATCCGCTGGATCGCCGATGGAATGGCCATTCTTGAAACTGGACCAGCAGTCGGGAGTGCCGTGGTCATTGCGGGAGCCGCTGAGTTGTTCGGTACTGAATTCGGTGCTGGAAAGTGAGTGGCCCAGGTCAATGAGTTGGTTAATTCGCACGTCGCTGCAGTTCCGTTTGCTGATCGTCGTGTTGGCCATTGCGCTGGTGGTGGTGGGCATTCGCACGGCCGATTCAGTCCCGCTGGATGTCTTCCCCGAGTTCGCACCGCCGCTGGTTGAGATTCAGACTGAGGCACCTGGGATTGCAACTGAGGATGTCGAAAGTCTGATCACGGTCCCGATTGAGAACGCCGTCAACGGCATTCCCTTTGTACAAACCGTCCGCAGCAAAAGTGTATTGGGACTTTCCAGTGTGCGGATGATCTTTGAATCCGGGACAGATTTGTTGACCGCGCGACAGTTGGTGCAAGAGCGTCTGGCGTTGGTCGCGCGGCAATTGCCGTTGGTCGCGCGTCCACCCGTGATCCTGCCACCGTTGTCCTCGCTTAGTCGCTGTTTGAAAATCGGTTTGTGGTCCGACTCGGTGTCACAGATGGATATGACCGTGCTCACCAAGTGGACAATTCGTCCGCGCTTGATGTCGGTCGCTGGTGTGGCGAATGTGGCGGTGTGGGGTGAGAAAGAGCCGCAACTACAGGTGGTAGTTAATCCCGATCGCTTGCGCGCCAACAACTTGACTTTGGATACGATCTTGCAAACGGTCCGCGATGCCACCGCTGTCGGTGCCGGTGGTTTTGTCGATACGGCCAATCAACGACTAGCATTGCGGCATGTGCCTGCCGTCTACACACCAGAACAACTGGGTGAAATCGTCATCGCGTTTCCTACGGCGACAACCTCGGGAACAACTGCTGGGGCAGCTTTAACCGCCAACGCTGCTCCCTCATTCGGCACGCCGCTACGCATCAAGGATGTGGCCGAAGTCAAGTACGATTACGCGCCACCTATTGGCAACGCCATTATCAACAGTCGTCCAGGTTTGCTGTTAATTGTCGAGAAGCAACCTTGGGCAAACACCCTGAATGTGACGCGTGACGTTGAACGCGCCATGGCTGAGTTGAAGCCCGCCTTGGGTGCTGTCGAATACGACACGACCATCTTCCGTCCCGCCACTTTTATTGAACGCGCCTTGGGGAACCTCGGCCATTCGATGTTGGTCGGATGCGTATTAGTCGTGATCGTGTTGGTCCTCTTTCTGTTCGATTGGCGATGCGCGCTAATCAGCGCCACTGCCATACCACTGTCGTTGGTCGCCGCGCTGATGGTCTTGTACTATCGTGGCGGCACGGTCAACACCATGGTTTTGGCTGGACTGGTGATTGCCCTGGGTGAAGTTGTCGATGATGCCATTATCGATGTTGAGAATATCATGCGACGGCTGCGACTCAACGCGTTGGCTGAACAACCGCGTCGGGCTTTTGACGTCGTCTTTGATGCCTCGATGGAAGTGCGCAGCGCGGTGGTTTATGCCACAGTGATTGTGGTACTAGCTTTTTTGCCTGTCTTCTTTTTGACGGGCTTAGCTGGTGCGTTCTTTCGCCCACTGGCGGCAGCTTATATCCTGGCGATCTTAGCGTCGCTGGCGGTGGCCCTGACAGTTACACCCGCCATGTCGTTGATGTTGCTGCCCACTTCAGCGAGAAAGAGAACGACCGATGGCCCGCTAGTGCGCATGCTCAAGCAGCTCTATCGCGGAGCGCTCGGCCTCTGTCTGCGGTGGCGGCCGGTCACGCTAGGCATTACCGGAATGGTTGCCGTCGCGTTGGCTGTCACGATTCCGCAGTTGGGCGAACAGCTGATGCCCAAGTTTAGAGAGACCGACTTCCTGATGCACTGGGTGGAGAAGCCCGGCATTGGGATCGACGCCATGGATCGCATCACGTTGCTAGCCAGTGAAGAGATGATGGATGTACCGGGCGTGCGTAACTTTGGTTCGCACATCGGTCGCGCGACGGTGGCTGACGAAGTGGTGGGGCCAAATTTCACCGAGTTGTGGATCAGCATCGACGATAACCAGGATTACGATGCGACGGTAGCCAAAGTGCAGACGATAGTCGATGGCTATCCCGGTTTGTATCGCGACCTGCTGACCTACTTGACCGAACGCATTAAGGAAGTTCTCACAGGTACCAGCGCTTCGATCGTGGTGCGTGTGTTTGGTCCCGATATGGACGAATTGCGCAGTACGGCCGCCGAAGTGGCGTCTCAGATTAGTCCTATTGCTGGCGTCACAACGCTCAAGGTGGAACCGCAGGTATTGGTCCCGCAAATCGCCATTGATCTGAGGCCAGAAGCCGCCTCTCAATTCGGATTGACCCCTGGTGTTTTGATGCGCAATGTCACGACGCTGGTCAATGGAATGCAGGTTGGCGAAATCTATCGCGATCAGGCGATCTTTGGAGTATTCGTGGTCGGTGAAAAACGATTGCGAAGCGACTTGGCGACCCTGGGTGAATTAATGATCGACACACCTTCCGGCGCGCAGGTTCCTCTCAATAGCGTCGCGCGGCTGGCGATAGTGCCAGCCCCGAACGAAATCAAGCGCGAGGGGGCATCGCGACGCATCGATATTACGTGCAATGTCGAGGGACGCGACTTGGCTTCCGTAGCTACGGATATCGAACGGGCGGTGCTGTCCGGGGTAGCATTCAAGACTGGCTACCATCCAGAGTTCTTAGGAGAATATGCCGAAGCTAAAGCCTCGCGTCAACGTTTGTTGTTGCTCTCGCTAGCATCGATCTTAGCGATCACCGTGATCCTCTATATTGATTTTAATAGTTGGCGATGGGTGCTGCTGATCCTAATGGCACTGCCACTGGCGCTGCTCAGCGGTGTCTTGGGAGTCTTTGCCAGTGGTGGCATCTTATCGCTTGGTTCGTTGGTTGGCTTTGTAACTGTACTCGGCATCGCCGCCCGCAACGCTATCATGCTCATTAGCCACTACCGTCACTTGGCCAGCGAACAAGTTGCAGCGAATGATTCTAAGAGTGGTCGACAACAGTTGATTCTGCAAGCCGCCGAGGAGCGACTGGCACCGATTCTGATGACGGCGCTGACCACTGGTTTAGCGCTCGTGCCGCTGGTATTCACTGGGGAACTTCCCGGTCAAGAAATCGAGTATCCCATGGCCTTGGTCATTCTCTGGGGACTAATCGGAGCTACGCTGGTCAATCTCTTTGTCTTGCCCGTCTTAACCAATTGGCTGGCACCAACACAGGTCGCCGAAGCCAGTTGATACAGCAATCTTCCCATCGATCATCCACTCCCTCGCTCTTCTTGCCAGAAACCTTTGCGTTCAAGATCGCGTGCGTCTATCCAGCAGCACGCGGCACACTCTCGACGACAAAAAAATGTGCGGCAAAAAGATAATAGACAATACTGATTAGTTGCTATCTGATGAGCCCATGCCGAATAGCGCGGATGGTCTGACAACCGGGGCGGAGCTTAGCCTCGTTCGGAAACTAACTGTCGAAACTACGTTCGCCAGAACGTAGACTCCTTGCGGTCTGGCGACCGCAGCTTCGTTGATGTCGCGACAGTTATTTCCCGCTCGATGCTTAAGGTCTTTTGCGCTGGGGCCATTTGTCGGTTACAATAGCGCGGAAGTACGTGTCGACGAGTCCTCCTGAACGTGAAAAGACCTCTCCATGTTAGCACGCAGAACTTTCCTCCAGTCGTTGGCGATCACTTTGAGCGCCGCTACATTACGCGCGCAAGGCCAAGGGCGTAAGCCGCGGATCCTGCTCCGATCGAGTTGGCAAACGATCAATATCGGTGACATCGCACATACGCCTGGCCTACTGAGTTTGCTCGAAAAATATTTGCCCGATGCGGAAGTAACTCTGTGGCCGTCGAGTGTTGGCAATGGTGTCGAACAGATTTTGATGGACCGCTTTCCTACTCTGCAAATCGTCCAGGGGGCGGAAGCTCAGCGTCGGGCGATTGAAGAATGCGATTTTCTATTGCACGGTTCTGGACCTTCTTTAGTCGCCCAGAGCTCTATCGCGCGGTGGATCGACGAAACAGACAAACCCTACGGTATCTATGGAATTGGCTTTACGAAACGCCACCACACTTCGACAGCGGATGAGTCGGACGAAGCTCAACAAGCCACTATTGATATTTTGTCAGGTGCCAAGTTCGCCTTCTTTCGCGAAACCAAGTCGCTGGATCTGGCCAAGTCGCTGGGATGCCACTGTCCGGTGATGGACTTCGCCCCTGATGGCGCTTTCGCTTGCGATTTGCGCGACGAAGAAAAGGCGCTTGCTTTTCTCGCTAAGCACGGCCTCGAAGAAGGGAAGTTTCTGTGTTGCATTCCGCGCTATCGCTATACGCCGGTTTGGAAAATCCCATCCAAGAAACAGCCCTTCGATCCAGTGCGGCACGCGCGCAACGAAGAAATGAAGGAACACGATCACGCACAACTCCGATTGGCCATCATCGAGGTCGTTAAGCAAACCGATCTCAAAGTTCTGCTGTGTCCCGAGGACCAGAGCCAAATGGAAATCGGCAAGGAAATGCTGTTCGATAAATTACCAGACAATGTTCGCGAAAGAGTGGTGTGGCGTCCAGACTATTGGTTGACCGGCGAGGCGGTGAGTACCTATGTGCGCAGCGCGGGTTTGTTTGGCAACGAAATGCACTCACCCATCATGTGTATCGGACACGGCATTCCCGCCATCGTCTGCCGCTTTGATGAACAGACCTCCAAGGGCTTCATGTGGCAAGATATTGGTCTCGACGAGTGGCTGTTCGATTTGGACGATGAGGCGCAAGTTGCCCGTATCGTTCCGACCGTACTGGAGATGGCAAAAAATCCAGAGGCTGCCAAGGCCAAGGCACTCGCCGCACGCGATCGGGTGCATCAATTTCAGCGGGCGACAATGACAACTTTGGCCAGGGCAATTTGAAAGATCGCTTATGTTCCCTTGTTCCAGTCACAGTTCCGCATGGATGGTGGAGTGTGTCTTACGATGCACAGTAGTTGCGTATGCATTTTTATTAACTTCTCAAGCTGATGCCCAAGAGCGAACCGGCTGGAAAATGCACATCATCGATAACTCGTCGCGAGGTGCCGATGGAGTGCGGCCGCAAGATATTAACGGAGATGGCAGGCCCGATTTGGTAACGGGATGGGAGGAGGGTGGTCAAGTTCGAGTCTATCTACACCCCGGCACGGCTGCTGTCCGAGACCAATGGCCAGCGGTTACAGTCGGCAAAGTAGCGTCACCCGAGGATGCTGTTTTTGTCGATCTCGACGGGGACGGTATGACCGATGTGGTTAGTAGTTGCGAAGGAAAGAATTGCACCGTCCATGTTCATTGGTCGCCGTTGGCGGATGACAAACGAATGGAATCATCGGCTTGGAGCACTGGTATTTTTCCTGGCTTGGCGGGGAAGCAAGCCTACATGTTTTGCCTGCCGATGCAGGTTGATAACAAGCTGGGGGTTGACTTGGTGTTTGGCTCTAAAGTTTCTCCGTCAGCCACAGCCAGCTCTCAGCTTGGTTGGCTGCAATCGCCGCAGGATCCACGAAGTTTGAGCGACTGGGTTTGGCATCCACTCTACGACTCAGGTTGGATCATGTCCCTATTCGCCGAAGACATGGATGGTGATGGAGACACCGATATCCTGTTGACGGATCGCAAGGGAACCAACCGAGGGTGCAAGTGGCTGGAGAATCCAGGACCAGTTGAAGCCGCTGCTGACGCGGTCTGGCCGCCACATTTGATGGGAGGCGCGGATGCGGAAGTAATGTTCGCCGACCGTGGCGATTTAGGTGGAGACGGACAATTGGACGTTGTGACAGCCACCTCGGATGGCGGCCTCATTGTCTTTCGTCGCATGGATAGCACTGGAGTCCATTGGGAAACAGAACGGATCCCCATGCCCCCGAATGCAGGTCGGGGCAAAGGGGTCGGACTGGGCGATGTGGACCTCGATGGATCCCTGGACATCGTCGTCTCTTGCGAGCATGCTGAGGATAAACATGGCGTTTTTTGGCTCCGCGGTGGCGATGTTGCTGGAAGTGTGGCTGGAGCGGAGTGGCAGTTCCAGCCAATCAGCGGATTGCAGGGTATCAAGTTCGATTTGGTTCAACTGATTGACCTGGATGAGGACGGTGACTTAGATGTTCAAACCTGCGAAGAGCGAGCGAATCTAGGAGTCATTTGGTACGAGAATCCAAATCGCTAAGGAGTATGAAGCTCGATCGCTGGAGGTGCCTGCGGTCGTATGCTCCCAAGTGGGCGTCTAAACGTCGACTGCGATAAGCGGTAGGATGTTGCCTATTAAATGCCATTTCGAGGATCTATCGGCACTTTTTTTCCGATAGTATTTCGACTTCTCTCCACCTGAAGTCGATTGTGGGTTAGGCTAAAGATAAGTTCCCATATCTTGCACCAGTGACTGCCATGTCCACATTCTCGCTTCAGAACGCCGAGCAGACAGAAAAGTTGCTGTGTCAGCGGCTAGAAACCATTCGGCTCAGCCGCAACGTGACGCAAGCTGAATTGGCTGCTGAATCAGGTGTTTCGATCCGCACCATCAGACGGATGGAAAACGGGGAAGGAGTCTCGCTGGCTACGTTCATTCGTGTGCTCAAAGCGCTACAGTTGGCCGATCGCCTCGACGCGTTAGTTCCCAACCAAACAGTTCAGCCCATCGAGCGCGTTAATAGTGCGTCGATAGCACGCGAACGTGCTTCGGGAAAACACAAAAAGAAAAATGCCTCAGGCGGTTGGCAATGGGGTGATGAATGACCGATGCCCGAGTCATCCTGTGGGGACGCGATATCGCCGCCGTCAGTTGGATCGAGGATCGCGGCTGGGCGGTTTTTCAATATGCACCAGAGTTCGTACAGAGTGGTATTCATGTCTCGCCAATCAAGATGCCGCTCCGCGAAGGGACATACGAATTCCCAGAGCTAGCCAGAGAGACGTTCAAGGGACTCCCCGGGTTGTTGGCGGAAAGCTTGCCGGACAAATTTGGCAATGCGCTAATCGACGCTTGGCTAGCGAGCCAAGGACGTGTGGCCGAAGAGTTTAACCCTGTTGAGCGTCTGTGCTATCTTGGCAATCGTGGCATGGGAGCGCTCGAGTTCAAGCCTGCTATTCTCGGTGCTCCAACCTCGGAACGTACCCTTGATGTTGCCGCATTGGTACGCTTGGCAAATGAGGTGCTCAGCCAGCGGTCACAACTTTCCGGTACATTGTCGGGCGTCGATGACACGCAGTCGATTCAAGATATTTTGCGAGTCGGCACATCAGCAGGGGGAGCGCGGGCCAAAGCGGTTCTGTCATGGAACGAAGAAACCGGCGAATTTCGATCAGGCCAATTAGACACCGACGCGGGATTCACTCAATGGGTAATGAAATTTGACGGCGTGGCCGGTAATCAGGACAAGGAACTGGCCGATCCGATGGGGTACGGACGTATTGAATATGCTTATTCATTGATGGCTGTCGCCGCAGGTATAACTATGACCCGCTGTCGCTTGCATCAGGAGAACAAGCGCGCTCATTTTATGACGCAGCGCTTTGATCGGACCCCCGATGGGAAGAAGTTGCACATGCAATCGCTCGGCTCGCTGATGCACTACGACTTCAACCGTCCCGACACATATTCCTATGAGCAAGCGATTCAGGCTTGTCTACTTCTGACACTCCCGATGGAAGATCGCCTCCAGCAATTTCGTCGCGCGGTGTTTAACGCCGTAGCGCGGAACCAGGATGACCACGTTAAGAACATTGCGTTTCTAATGGATCGCGGCGGTACTTGGCGACTATCCCCGGCCTTTGATGTGGCGTACTCCTACAATCCATCCGGAAGTTGGACGGGCAAGCATCAAATGAGCATCAATGGAAAACGCGACCATTTCGAGCGCGCTGATTTCTTGGCTTTAGCCAAAGTCGGCGACATCAAAAAACGCAAGGCATTGTCAATCGTGGAACAGACACTGCAAGCCTGCGGAGCTTGGCCCATCCATGCCCAAGCGGCTGGGGTTCCCTCGGATCGAATCGAGCAAATCTACCGAACATTTCGCTTGACTGGGGAACTCCGTGGCGGCCGATAGTAGCGCCCCGATGACAGGTTCGAACTAGCTCCGAAGTCTGCATTGAACATAGTTCAGCATCCGTTGGTTGCGAAACGCCGCTGCTGACGACTCGCGATAAAGCACTGACCGGCGGAGCGACCAGCGACTTTCGGGGAGATCCGTGAACGGTTACCCTAATTCCTCTGCTGACTCTTGGACGTTGGGGCGGTTCCGAGATGGACGTGGCACGTGCCATCAGGATCGCAGTTCTTGCCAGAGATACGATAGCGCTGCTGCGCGATCTTGCCGTAGAGCCAGCGCCAGAGTGGCATGCTGAAGGGTATGTGCAACAGAGGTGC
>JBGSJT010000045.1:0-8085 GCA_041741715.1 Pirellulaceae bacterium
TAGCAGTCTGGTTATGGACGACAGCGGCAACATCGATTTAACAGGTGTGAATATCAAGGTTCATGGCAAGTCTCTAGTACACTGCGACAGCGACAAGATATTGCATACTGGAAAAACCGAGGCCAAATTAGGCGTTTCGTCACAAAATATCATTTGTAGCCCTACCAAGACGGAAGTTGTAGGAACAGCCATCAATTCATCGGCTGTTGGGATGCATGAAATTACCGGAGCGTTGGTGAAAATCAACTAGCGATTATGCGTGACTTGTTAGATCCTACGATCGCCATACTACAGTCGCTTCTGGACCATACGGACAAACTAGCATTGATCTTACGATCGCCAGTCTCCGACGCTCTCCCCATACTAAAGGTTTTAGAAGGGCTTGATGCCCCCAATCCATCGGATCTTTTTTGGGTCTTTTCGGACGCTTTCCATGATTCAACGACCTACGCTGCGGAGATCATCAAAAACTTCACATCCAAGCATCAAATGGTGCAATTGTTACTGAAAGAGGAAGGAATGCAGCCATGGCCAGAAATCCCGGATGAAATCCTGATGGAGAAATTTGATCCTGTGGCTCGAATGCGCGCGTTGACTGTGTTTTCCCGACAATTGTTCCCTACCCCCCTCAGTGGAAATAACGTCTGGATCTTTTATCCACTACATATAGGTAACTATGCTGAGTATTCAAGCTTTTTCCAGAGTCTCCTAAGGCACGATTTTCCAAATCCTTGGTGTCATCACCTTCGGTTCATCGTCCGTGAGGATCCTTCTGACCCTCAACTGAGTCGCAGTCTGGCGGGTTTTCCGAGCGTCGGATTCCATGAGCCTGATCTAAGCTCAAAAGCCGTTGAAAAAAGTCTTGAACGAGAAGTGGCCGACGAATCTCAGCCACTTGAGATTCGAATCAATTCGCTGCTCGTCATGGCTGGCATGGACATAGCACATAGTCGTTTTTTAGAGTCACTCGAGAAGTACGCACTTGTTTTGCGGTATTTCGCTCCCATGGGAAATCATACGATGGCTGCCGTCGCCCTGAACGGAATGGGAGAAGCCTATGTCCGTATCGGAGACTTTGAGAGCGCAAACACTGCATTCCAGTCGGCACTCATCCCTGCAAGTCAAACGGATTATCCAGCGCCTCAAGTATTTCTCAACATAGCACTGAATCTAGCCAATTTGCGGATGTCTCAAGAGAATTGGGAACAGGCGGCGGGGTATTGGGACATCGTACAGAAGCAATCCATTTTGACACGCGACGCCGGAACTAGAATTCGTGCGCTGGAGCAACTTGGGTATTGTCACTACCGACTTCAAGAATTCGACCAAGCGGAAAAAAGTTGGCACGATGGAGCCGTCATGGCAGGCGAAATTTACGACAAGGAATTGCAAAAGAGCCTACTTGAACGAAAAAGAAATCTCTATGTCGAAAAGCGAGAGTTTCAAAAAGAACGTGAAATTACTAATCAACTTGCAAACTTAGCCTGATACGAGATTCGAACGATGACTTCTGTTTTGGACGGCCTGCGGCAGGACATTGACAATAAAGTTATGGCGGTCAATCAGCATTTAGACGGAACTACTGGAGACCGCACATCGTGCTGGGATCGCGTTGCCAATACGCCTGCTGAGATGCTCGGCGTCGGAACTCGATACGCAGACTCCGTGGTAAAAGCGGGCGAAGCATGGGGTGATTTAAACAAGCCTATACCCGATGGAACTCCGACAGGAAGAGAACCCACGGCGGGGGAGACAACGGCTCGAGTTCTTCGTGCGTCGCAACAAACGCTAGGAGTGGCGCTCGGAGTTCCAGGACTGTTGACAGATGCATTGGATGTGGGATTTGCAAACTTGAGTGCACCCTTGGCCGCTATTTGCCCAAGCTTGCCGGCTGCTACCATATTGTCACCGTACATTGGAACGCCGCATTTCCACCCTGCTCATCCGCCCAGCGGTCCGCTACCCATACCACCGGTGCCATTGCCGAGTATTGGAATGGTTACCTTGGGAATGAGCGTGAAGGTCTTGATAAATTTTATGCCTGCAGCCCGGGCTGGAGATATTGGTTTAGCGCCAACTTGTTGTAGCATTCCACTCGCATGGTTTAAGATCAAGACGGGCTCATCCAACGTGTTTATCGGCGGCGCGAGAGCCGCACGAATGGGCGATATTTGCAAGGCATGTGTGAATCTTCCCGATCCTGATCCGCCTACCAATTTTCAAAACGTGATGGCAGTCGCAGGAGTCGCTGCAGGGGCCTTGGGAATGGCTGCCGATCTTGCTGAATCCGCAACTGAAACCGACCCAGGAATAGCTGATGCCAAGGCAATGTCAGCCGCGATGTCCGCTGCGCAGATGGCGATGGACGCCGCAAAAATGGCCGTAGAGAAAACAATGTGGAAGGATCCAACTATCCCACCGACCGGAAGCATCGGGGCGATCATCGATCCTTCACACTTCAACGTGCTAATCGGTGGCTTTCCAATGATACCGGTGTTGGATCTCGCCAAGGCCATTCTGAACAAGCTAAAGGGGCTAAGAGCGAAAATGAATGGGGGCGGAGGGGAACCAACTGGTCCTTGCTAACCTTATGAATCAACATTGCCAATCATCGATTAACCCTGGTTTAGTAGGCGATCCTGTCGACACACTCAGCGGTGGTGTCCTGGAACATCAACGCGACTTTCGACTCGCAGGTCATCTGCCGCTTCAATGGTGGCGGGACTACGATAGCACTAGAGCGAATCGCAAGTTTGCACTTGGATGGGGACAAACGCACGATTTCGACTGCTTTCTGCGTTTTGATCAAGACGGCATGCACTACGAAGGTCCACTCGGGCACCAGACTTTCTTTGCGCCGCTGGAAATCGATGGGCAAAGTTGGGCCAGCCAAGGCAAGACGCTACGCCGCATTAACCTCAAACGCTACGCGCTCGCCGAACATGGCAAGCCGACTCGCGAATTTGAATTCTCAGATGCTCGTCAGCCAGCGCTGCTCGATCGCTTGGTGCAAGGAAAACATGCGATCGAGTTTCATTACGAAGACGAAGGACGACTTTCGCAAATCGTCGATTCGCTTGGAAACAGTATTGAAGTTGAGACCACCTCGGCCGGACTGATTCAAAGACTATACATTCCTAGATTTCGCGACCGAGCAGAGCGCGACCTGATTTACTATGAGTATGACCAACATGGCAGCTTGATTCGCGGCAGCGATGGTTTTAACAATCAGTTTTCCCTTGCTTATGACGCAGCGGGACGGATTGTAAGCAAAACAGACCGCAATGGGCATACATTTGAATTCACCTACGACAACCTTGGTCGCTGCACTCGCACCGCCGGGACCGATGGAGTCCTCGATCATCGCTTGGAGTATGTGCGGCCCGGAGAGCTGACGCAAGTCACTCGTGGCAATGGTGGAACTTGGGATTATCGTTATCAACTTGGACATTTGAGATCCATCACCGATCCCTTGGGTGGCGTTGAAAAGTTTGTCTACGACGACCAAGGTAAGCTCATCCAAGAGCTCGATACCAACGGTAATGCCACAGATGTCGTTCGCGACGACACCGGAGCGATTGTTGGTAAACGCGATCCGTTTGGCAATTTTAAAGCCGAGCCACGAGATCTGAATGCTCCCGATCCCCGCGCGCACCGCGTCGCGCGGAACGCCGCTGAATATGAATTCGGTCGCTTGATCAACATCGAGCCGCGCCACACAGCGCGGCCCGCTACTGAATCAGCTCCGAGTGAAACCAATCAGCCGCCCGAGAGTTATGTCGAAAAGGCTAATCTGTTTTCGAGTGCCAATCTCGGTTTCGTGGTGGGACGCGAGTGGTGGCCCGAGCCGAGTAGCGGTCGGCAGTTTGACGCCACAGGTGATTTGATTCAACAAATCGATCGTCGCGGCAATTCGCGGCGTTGGATGTACGATGGCAATGGCAATGTCACCAAGTTCGTCGACTTTGATGGTGGTGCGTGGAAGTATCAATACCAGTCGTGGAATCAGTTGGTCAGCGAAACCAATCCGTTGGGGCTGACCAACCGCATGGAATACGATTCGCAGGAAAACTTGACCGCCTTCATCGACGCAGGCGGCACTCGCAGCGAGTACGCCTACGATCTCAAAGATGAATTGGTTGAAGTACGGCGGCATGGACAACTTCGTGAACGTTACCAACGTGACAGCGAAGGGAATCTGGTAGGTAAATATGCCGCCGACGGTCGCCTACTCATGCTGCGCGAGATCGGCGCGGGGAATCTTCTAACTAAACGTGTCCTCAGCTCTGGTGAGCAGCAGACCTATGCCTATGACGAGCAAGGTCGTTTTCTAAATGCCAACACGAACAAAGACTCGATCGAGTTTGAGTATGACGCGCTGGGGAATCGCTCGCTAGAAAAATGCAATGGTCGCGGGGTTGTCCATGACTATCGCGGTTGGCGACAGTTCGGTGAGAGTCTGTGGCTGGACAAGTTCCGGATAGCTCAGAGCCAGTCTGCGGACAATACTATGGTGATCAGTGATCCCATGGGTGGCGAACATCGAGTCCGGACCTTGTCCGATGGTCGCGTCGAACGCCGTTATAGCAACGGCACGGTGGAGACGCTCAGCTACGATGAGCTCGGTCGCTGCGAATCGAAGACGGTCGAGCGGATGGGAGCCAAGCTTTGGCAACGCGATTTTCAGTGGTCGGGCGAAGGGGAACTCCGGCAAGTCGACGATAGTTTCGCCGGTACGACTCGCCATCAATACGATGCTGCTCATCGTTTGAGCGGTCGCACGCTCCCCAACGGACGACAAGAGAACTATCGTTTCGACGATGCTAACAATCTCCTTGAACAACCGGGACTGCAGGATGTTATTCTGCACGATGGTAATCAACTGGCGAACGCTGGTGACGAGACATTCGTTTACAACGACCGCAATCACATCTCCGAGCGTAAAACGGCACGGGAGTCGATCAAGTATTTTTACGACGACCGCGATCAATTGATTCGAGTCGAATCGGCGCAGGGCACGTGGGAAGCCGATTACGATGCCTTGGGACGACGAGTCCGCAAGACCTTTAATGGTGCGACTACTGAGTATCTCTGGAACACCGATCAGTTAGCCGGTGAAATTGCACCCGACGGTCGCTTGCGGTTGTACGTTTACGCCGATCCGCTAGCGCTCACCCCGATGATGTTTGTCGACTATGATTCGGTCGATGCCGAACCGAGCTCGGGCAAGCGGTACATCGTGCTCAGTGATCAGATCGGTACGCCGATCTGTATTGAGGACGCAGCCGGGCAAGTTGTTTGGCGGGTAAGTATTGAGCCGTGCGGTGAAGCAAAGCTTTCGGCTGATAATCGCATTGACTTTAATTTGCGTTTCCCAGGTCATTACTGGGACGAAGATGTTTCTTTGAATTACAACCGTTTTCGGTTTTACGACCCGAAGCTGGGGAGGTATATTCAGAGCGATCCGATTGGGATAGAGGGTGGAGACAATGTATACGTCGGACCTGCAAATCCATTGGATGAGGTTGACTCGAGAGGCCTAGATTGCGCTACCTGCAAACGAAGCCGAAGGGGGGCTGCAGAGGAGGGTGCTGATAGTGAAGCACCCAAGAATACTGGAGCGCATTCGAAAAAATTGGCTGAAAGTCTCGGTGATCGCCCGCCAGGGATGCAGGCGGCGCATGTTGTACCAACCAATGGTTTCAAAAATCGATCCCCTGCAGTTCAACGAGCAATTCGACTCGCTCAGAACAAAATGGATCGGCATTTGGGCGCTGCGGCCCGCGACACGGCTATCAACGGTTTCTGGGCGGCACCTGGGCACAAAGGAACGCACACGGATCACTTTTTTACGGAAATGGGTAAGGCTTTTCGAGGTGCCAACTCGCCGGCGGCGACCAAACGCGCCCTGGCGGGAATGCAAAGGCGCATTGCGAATGGAGAATTTGAACGATAATGACAATACCAAAAGAATTATTCGAACTGCGGGTTACAACCGACGATCCTCGATTTGAGGGATTCGCTCTCACCGATGCGCCCTCTATTTTGGGAGGTGACAGTCTTGAGGAGGATATTGTGCCAGGCTCGGAAGTGGCAGATTCAGATCCTTTTTGGAAACAGCCACGTTTCGGAGACAAGTGGGTTCCGCCTAAAGTAATTGGACGTGTTGCACCATTTAACGACTATCCAGGTCTAGACATGATGTTTCCCGCCTTTAGTGAGCGTTCAGTCGAGCTGTTGATGCCATATCTAAAGCCAAATGGAGAGATCTTGCCGCTACGCTCGGATACGAGAGTCAAGTACTTCTTCTACAACATCACAACCATTTCCGATGCTTTGGATCATAAACATTCCAAATGTGACTTTTGGTGTGACCCTCCAACGACTACCGACTCGATTGAGTTCTTCGCGTTTGACAAATCCAAATTAAAAGAACTTTCAATTTTTCGCATAAGAGAATGGCCAATTGGTGTCCTCGTGACGGACGAATTTGTTCGTGAAACCGAGCAAGCAGGACTAAATGGTTTTGATTTTGTTAAAATATGGCCTCTTGATCCGTCCACGGATTGGCGGAAACGGGGCGCGCAAGCGATTACCTCGCGCAAGTCGAGCGTTGATCTAAAGTCGCAGACATTGGTTCTGATTCTACCAATCAGAGGGAGAAAGCTTGACTCGAAAGAGAAGAAGGAAGTCAACAAAATCGAAGATGAAATCGACGCGCAACTAGTCATTTCATCCTTGAACTCGCCATATTTCGGTTCGCTTGAAGGTAACGATATCGTAGGTAATCAGTATCGAATTTTTATTACGACTCCCGATGTTGAGCGATTGGTAATGAAGCTGCAACCGTGGCTCGACTCTCTTGTTTGGCGTGAACCTATTGGCATGCTTAAACGTTTCGGCAATTTGCACGATGTCGATGCCGTCGAAGAGTTTAGTATGTTGAACGCTGCTCAGTAACAGTGAGGAAGAAAGAGGGGCAGGAGACGAATCGGTTGAATAGGTGCTTTGACTAGGCGATGGAAAACGCGGAGGCAGGAAGGAAGAAAGGGGTCAGGCCTCTTTTTTGCACTGATGCAACACAAAATGCGGTTTCCTTATAGCGCATAGCAAAACAGTTGACTCGGTTCTAAACAAATTTGAGAATGGCAAAACGTTGCGGCCGTGATTTGCATTTGTTTGATCACGGCTCGACCGATCGTCCGTTCGTAGTATTCGCCACTCAATTGATAGAGGGGTCTGCAATGGAGCTGGTTTTTAGTTTAGTAATGCTGTTGGTGGCGGGAGGCGTTTGGTTGGTGTTCCTTAGAACGGTACCGAAGCACTCGGGCAGTGGTGTGATCGTACATAAAACGTATAAGCCTCCAGGCGTGTATACGCAGCATCACTCGGGGGATCGACAGGGATTTCGCCAACCGACTTACATACCCATCGCGGAAGGTTATGTCGTTGAAATCAAAACGACGGTCGCAGACGAGCACTTCCTGGCAGCGCTAAATTCGACGGAGGCACAGTGGTACGAGGTCGGCACACAAGTTGACTTTGAATACCAGCGGCGCGGCATCCCTGGTGTGTGGCAACGTACCTATGTCACCGCCGTTAAACCCGCCGCTGATTCCCAAAGCGAAACGAATGATGGAATTGATGACTGACGCTCAGTCCGCCAATAGCTACGATGAAGTGCCGTATCCGAGTTACCCGTATTTCCGCACCCATCCCAAACATCTGGCGACGATCGCGACGCTCTTGGGAGTGGCGCCTGTCGTAGCTCCGTATCGGGTGTTGGAACTGGGCTGCGCGGCGGGGGGTAATTTGATTCCGATGGCGGCGAGTTTGCCAGATTGCCAATTCGTGGGAATCGACTACTCCGAACGACAAGTGGCCGAAGGGCAGAAGACCATCGCCAGTCTAGGGCTCGACAATCTGCAATTGTTGCCTCTCAGCATTCTCGATTTTGACGAATCATTTGGTCAATTCGACTACATCCTATGCCACGGTGTTTATTCTTGGGTATCTGCCGAAATTCAAACGCGAATCCTGCAGATCTGTCGCCAACATCTTTCCCGAAATGGCGTGGCCTACATC
>JBGSJT010000046.1:0-7890 GCA_041741715.1 Pirellulaceae bacterium
CTCACGCAGGTGAGTTGGGTTTACGGCATCCTGCCGATGATCGAGCAGTCGAACCTGTACAATACTTGGGATCATAACTACAGTTGGAACACCAACGTTGCGACCGGGTTCATGAATGATCCACGCAATGGTCCCGATCCGCTGGTCCCTCTGCAGGGGAGCAATGGCTGGTTGTTTGGCTTGGGGCTACCTTTTCTACAGTGTCCTTCCGATTCTTCGCCCGCATCGGGAGGGGTCGCCAAGGGGTCTCGGCAAATCAATATGAATACCGGGCCGACCGCAAATATGAATATTGGAATTACCAATTACAAAGGAGTCCTGGGAGCCAACTGGGATTATGGCAGCATTCAAGTTACCTCGGGTTCTTGGGGGAGGAGCCGCTTCTGTGGCGACTACGCGACGCTGACAGGCACCAAGAAAAGTCAGTATCCATTTCGTTGCCCGACCGGGTTCTTGGGGCGCGGGAATGATGGCGACGGTATTCCGACTAAGTTCAAGGACCTGACAGACGGTACCAGCAATTCGTTGATGTTGGGTGAGTCATCGTTCAGCCAGAATGCACTGTCGTCGTGGTTCTGGTTCAATGGCGTTTTGGCTACGGCGGCGTTCCCCATTAATCGCCCCTCGGAATGCCCCCTAGGCATCGGCAAGGGGATGGTGGCGGGCTGGGATGCTTGTTGGGGTGACTGGCAAAACCAACAGGGGTTCAGTAGTCTCCATGTGGGTGGAGCTCAGTTTGCTTTCGGTGACGCTTCGGTCCATTTCCTATCGCAATCGATGGATTTAGCCACCTACCGCAATCTAGCGACTATCCAAGGTGGTGAAGTGGTGGGTGAATACTAACTCGCGTTCTGTTAAACATTTGGTGGTGTGCGTCGACTTGTCGCCGCACACCTTTTTTTGCGGCATCCCCAGTTGGAGTACAGCCTTTAGTCTCCGCTGCATGTCAAAGGGGGCTAAAGCCTGAACTCCGACGCAGCGCGGCGCTTGCCAGCTAGATACGGGGTTGAGCGTTGAGAGTAGAGCGTTGAGTGTAGAGCAATTGTCCCAATTGCTGCTTATCAATTGCTACTTATCAAACGCTATTTATCAATTGCTAAAGAAAGCGATTGGGGACAATCGTTCTACAATAAATCATTCAACCCCAAATTTAAATGGGGATAGAACACTAGAAAAACTCCCTTTGAAAGTTGTCGATTTGTTTCGGTCAATCTATAGAACTCAGTTTAGTGTGTTCGTCTTGATTGTTCTGGTTGCAGGTTGTGGGCCCAAGGGGCCCCCCACGGCAGCAGTGGACGGTGTCGTGACGTACGAAGGGAAACCAGTGCAGTACGCCAGGGTCATGTTCTTCCCGCAGAATGTTCCCACCGGCATGACTGGCTATGCGCAAACCGATGCGGAAGGAAAATTCGCGAAAGTATTAACGGGCGGGACGACGGAGGGTGTCGTGGTTGGTTCCCATTTTGTAACCGTTACCGAAGGCTGGCCTCCAGATAAAGAAGTTCCAATGGACGCAAGTGGGATGCAAAAATCGCCCCCCCGAGGACCTTGGACTCAGAAGTATCGCGATTCGACTAATCCCGCCATTAAGGTTGAGGTAGTGGCTGGCCAAAACAATCACTTTGATTTTGAGATCTCAAAGTGATCGATGACTGACGACGACAAACCAGCAGATCTTTTTTTGCAGTTGTTCATCCGCCATGAACCGGAACTGAGGGCCTTTGTGCGCGCCAGTTTGCCAGGCTCCAGCGATGTGGATGATGTCATGCAAGAAGTTAGCTTGGTCGCGTGGAAAAAGTTTTCCACTCTGACCGATGTTGCGATCTTCCCACGCTGGGCTTGCCTCATCACCAGATTTGAGATTTTAAAGTTCCGCCGCAAGTGCGCACGTAATCGGCTGGTGTTGGATGACGCCACGATCGAATTGCTGGTCGCTGAGGGGGCGGAAGAAATGCCGCGTCGCAAACAGCAATTAGCGGTCCTCGACGAGTGCATGAACAAACTACCGGAAGAACGTCGCAAGCTGGTGTTGGCGGCCTATTCGCGTGAGACGACGATCAAAAATTTAGCTCAGCAACTTGGAAAAACAGAACATTCACTTTATCAGCTATTGGCACGCATCCGCCACCAACTCCTACTCTGCTTGCAGCGCACGCTGGCTGCTCAACTACGAGATTGAATCGACTGATGCAGAACACAGAACTATTTCTACTAACCGGTTACCTGGATGATCGTCTGAGCCCAGAGGACGCAGTGCGGCTGCAGAACCTGTTGCGTGAAAGTGCGGCAGCCCGACAAACGCTCCGCGATCTGGCCACCATCGATTCGAGGCTAACCGACTTAGCGGCAACTCCACCGGTCGCAGTTGAATTACTTTGCGATACCAGCATCCGCCGTGTTGAAACGCGTCAACAACTGCAACATGCCAACATTCGCCTCCTGACACTGGTCACCATTGCGGCCTGCTTGGTGTTCATCGTCGGTCTGCAATTAGTCAATCAATTGGGGCGTGGCGTGAACAGTCCGAGTCCCATTCCACAGCAAGTTGCCACACTCGCAGAAATTACCGACTCTGGAGTGGCCGTACTAGTAAGTGCCATTGATGTGCGATGGACTGCAGACCTAAGTTTGCAGTCAGGGAGTATCGTCGTCCCGGGCGAACTGAAACTGGTAAGTGGACTCGCCGAGATCGAGTTCTATAGTGGAGCGCGTCTGATTGTCGAAGGGCCCGCCCACCTGGAGATCGTATCGGCCAACGAAGCGATATGCCACAATGGAAAACTTCGCGCGTTTGTCCCCCCGCCAGCCCGTGGCTTCAAAATCAGGACGTCCCAATTCGAACTGGTCGATTTAGGGACTGAGTTTGGTATGGAAATCGGTGTCAATGGTGATGCCGAGGTCCAAGTCTTCGACGGTGAGGTCGAGCTCCACCCGAATGATGACGCGGGCTCACCCCAACAGATCCGGCATTTGCTGGGCGGTTCTGGAGTCTTCTGGAACGCTTCAGGCCAAACACATCCTATACGCTCCGAGCCCAGCAACTATTCTTCCTTCGATCAAATACGCCAGCAATCACAACTTCAATCGACTCAGCGCTATAACCAGTGGCAGGAGTTCAATCGCAGCTTGGCCAACGATCCGCGGATCGCCGTGCGATATGATTTTGAAGCTTGCGATCAAGGTTTACCCAACGCACGGCTCCCCGATTCGGGAGAAAGTGCTGCTCATGGAACAATCATTGGCTGTGAGTGGACAAGCGGTCGTTGGCCCGACAAGCATGCCTTGGAATTCCGCCGTCCCAGCGATCGAGTTCGTGTCGATATCCCAGGATCCTATAACGAACTTACCTTGACCGCTTGGATTCGTGTCGATGCGAATCCTGGACGACATCAAGGGCTATTGCTGACGGATGGGTTTGCTCCCGGGCATCCACACTGGCAGATTGCCCCTAGTGGCGATTTGCGATTGTGTGTTGGTGGGGCAAAGGAGCAAGCGCGAGACGCATCGTATGGTTCGCCAGAATTGTTTAAGCCACATCTGCTCGGCGTGTGGAGTTTCGTGGCGACCGCCTATGATCGCAGCGCCGGTACAGTGCGGCATTTCCTCAATGACCACGAGCTGTCTGTGTACAAAGTCAAATTCGATCAAGACCTTACCGTTGGCTTGTCGGATATCGGCAATTGGGGCGTGCCGCTGGATAGGAGCATTCAGCGCGTGCGGAATTTCGTGGGACGCATGGATGAGCTAACGCTCTGGAACGTAGCCCTCGACGCCTCCGAGATCCGCGATATATATCATCGCACCCAGCCCTGAATCTCCCCCTAAAACAACTCAGGAGGGCCCCTGGGGATCGGTTATAATAGTTGCTGGTGTTGCAACTTGACCGAGCGGCGTTTGAATTGACCAATTATGTCTGACACAAATCTTACAAGTCCCTTCCCTGGCATGGACCCCTATCTCGAAGAGCGTTGGCCCGAAGTCCATGCTAGGTTGATCGTCTATTCATGCAATCAAATCAATCGACAATTGCCCGAAGATCTACAAGCCAACATTGAAGAGTATCTCACCGTGCGTTACGAGGCTGAGGAGGCTAGTGAGCGCGCAATTCGGCCTGACCTAAATGTTTCCGGTCCGTCCACGAAATCTTCAGTTGCGACCATGGAGTCACTATCGGTTCTCATTGCTCAGCCGACTTTGTTGCGACGAGCTCCCCATCCGCAACGGCATGTGGCAATCGTCGATCAAGCAGGACGGGTGATCACCGCGATAGAGTTCTTGAGCCCATGGAACAAAGTTGGCACACGGTCGCGCGAACGCTACACTCGAAAACAAATCGACTATCAAGCGGCCGGGATCAATCTCGTGGAAATCGATCTGGTTCGACAAGGTCGATATGTGATGTTGGCCCCGTTGGAGGACATTCCCAAAGCGACTCGACGTGGATACATGATCTGTGTGTACCGCGACATTATCCCTGATCAGATTGAGCTCTACGCCGCCCCCCTGCATGAACCGTTACCGAACATTCCGATCCCACTGCGCCCCAGTGACGCGGATGTCGTGCTACAGTTGCAGCCATTGATTGATGCCTGCTACCAAGACGGACGTTACCACAGGACCAATTATCAATTGGACCCACAAGCTAAATTCGATGACAAGTCGCGAGACTGGATTCGAAATCGCCTCCGCCAGTGTGGTCTCCGAAAATGAATGCGGCCAGTATGACAGCCTTCCTTAAATTGATTTGTGCGGCTATCGCGATCGCTGACAATGTCTTTATTACTCTTACGGTGTTGTGCGTCCCTTCGACGGTAATTGCACAAACGGTAGGTCTCAATAGAGCTAACAAGTCGACAGCAGCCGACAACTGGCATCAAGCGGCGGGACCAAACGGCAATTGGCAAGCGGTCGGCAATCCCCCTTGTTTGTGGAGTGTGACGCGTGGAGAAAACATTCGTTGGAAGACGCCTCTACCAGAAGCGGGGATGAGTAATGTCACGATATGGGGTGACCGCGTTTTTGTGACGACACATGTGCCGATCAAATCACTAGTCGAGAAGGAGTCGGTAAAAGATATTATCGGTTTCTGTTTCGACGCGAATACAGGTGAGATTCTATGGCAAGTAGTATTGCCGGGGAGTGTTACCATCTCCTTGGCCGGCGGTTTCACTGACGGGACCGTGTTTGCCCCCATTGCCGACGGCGAACATGTTTGGTTCTTCAACCGCTGTGGCTCGATGGCCTGCTACGACTTAACGGGTAGAGAAGTCTGGATGCGCCAGTGGACACCCCGTTTCAAACACAACAATCGGCAAGCCGAACCGTATCTTGTCAATGACATGCTCCTATACGTTGAGGTCGCCAATAAAGATGCGGGGGCCAAGATGCAAAAATGGATGGCGCCGGGTAAGCAGTCGGCAGCCATCGAAGTCCCCGAGGGTGTAGATGAAAAAGAAGTTTGGACTTACCTGCATGCGATCGACAAACTGACTGGTAAGGTACTGTGGCGCGAGCAAGTCGGCACGTCCATTCACAATACTCCGGTAGTGGGGCGCACCGCAGAGGGCAAACTGGCGGTGGCCCCACGCGCGCGGTGGTCCGCACCTGCCTCTCGAAAAACCATTCGGTCAAAGTCTGACCAGTTTAGCTCCCGGTGAAGAAGGACACACCCTGTGGAGTACCGACTTGCCAAGCTACGATCCCTCCTTCGCCTGTCACTGGAATAAGGATTTCGTGTGCGGATTCCAACTGGGCGATCATGTGGTTATGGACGCACGGACGGGCAAAGTTGTCCGCCAGCAACCACTCTACGACAGCGCGACGTTGTGGGAATTCGACACGCAGCGCAACGATTGGATCAAGGCAACTGAAGCTGCGGTGCAGGCAGGCAAAGGACATCCGAACACCAATCAAGCCAATTTGCTAATCGATGACTGGCATTGGTTTTTGTCCCACAATGTGCATTATCTCGGTCGAGTCAACATCCATTCGGGAGCTGTAGAATACCTCGAACTACCTGCCCAATTGATCCCCAGTCGCGATGACCGGCAATACGATGTGCAACTATGGAGCAAGGGGCATCCCAACAATCGACCGCTCAACGCCAGCGGCTTTGCGGTCGGTGATAAAGGCCACGCTGGCACCGGCTGGGGGCACATCTCGGCGGCTAGTCCCACCGCGGTCGGCCACTATCTATTTCTACCCGTGGTGACAGGGACCGTGTATGTGATCGACACACAGGTGGAAAACCTTTCGCCCGAGTCGATTGTCGCCATCAACGACCTCGGTCCCGGTGGAGAAACTTGGACACTCGCCTCACTAACCTATGCGCGGCAGCGGTTGTACGCGCATACGATGAAAGAGATTGTTTGTATTGAAACTTCCAGTGAATAGTATGCAGCTTTCCTTCCGTCGAACTTGTCTCGGCGGAGGAAACAACTGGAAGCTACATCCGAACCTCCGCGTGCATTGGACGCTCCGTGCGGGCTTGTCCCGGCGGACGTAGCGAATAGTCGTTGATTCCGCCGGGACAAGCCCGAAGCGGAGATCGAAATGGCACGTGGTTTGAGGTAGCTGCCAGTTGTACGCCCCTCCCGGGCAAGCCGGGCGGAAGCGAAACCAATTGAATTGCGGAATAGATTTGGGACTCATCACATCCGCAGAAATCGCATGTCAACATCAAACATTTTACAGCCCGGTTAGCGCCCCATCCGCTCAATTGAAAATCTCGGCCTAACGGCGTTCACTGCAAGATTGATGGTGATTAGCGATCCCCACCAACCATCCGAAATTCTAACGAAAGGCAAACCAAACGCATGAAAAATCTATTCTTACTCGTCGTGACAGCCACTGTCTGTTTTCCCGCACTGGGAGAGGAAGTAGCGAAACCGCACGCCGTACTTGTCGTGGGAACACTCCACTATTCGCCAGAACTCAGCATGCCTCTTCTGGCTAAGGAATTGGAACGAATCGGCTTTCGCACGACGGTCGTGATGGGTGAAGGGGATCCGGAAAAGAAAACAGAACAAGTGCTCCCCGGCATTGAGTCACTGGCGCAAGCGGACGTGGCGATCTTTTTCGCGCGCTTCCTCAAGTTGCCCGAAGCCGAATGGCAGCCGATTGAGGACTATCTAACATCTGGCAAACCGGTGATCGGCCTGCGCACCGCCAACCATTCGTTCCAATACCCCAAGGGACACCCGCGAGTCGAGTGGAACGATGGTTTTGGTCGCCGCGCATTGGGGACCCCCTACATCGTTCATCAAAGCAGTCCGACTCAGGTGAGCGTGATCGATAAGCATGCTGGGCATCCAATCATGTCCAATGTGTCGCGCGACGCTTGGGAATCGGAAGGGACGCTCTACCTGACGCGGCTCGAAGGTGGCTGCGTCCCACTGCTTAGTGGAACAGGGACGGGCAAGATGCGACTCCTGGAGAAAGATTTGGGAACAATTCTAGTGAACGAGAGCGAAGCTGATATCGTCGCCTGGACTTGGCAAAATGAATGGGGTGGAAAAGTGTTCGGTACTACCTTGGGACACCCGGCAGACTTCGCGCAAGAGTCATTTACTCGCATGCTGATCAACGCCGCTTGTTGGGCCGTCGACAAACCACTCCCAACGGCCAACGATAAGATCAACACCTGGGAACTCAAACGCGCGGATAAGTAGCAGCAATACCAGCTCGACGCGGCAGCGAGTGGGTCGTCGGTCTTGTCTGAGTTCGTTTTTTGAAAACACGCCACGCGGGCGACCCACTCGCTCGTATGTTTAAAAAGCACTCGAATTAAACTTGAGTGTGGTTGTTCGTGAGGAGTGATTAACACTCGCTGTGGCTTTGACCACTTGCGCCAGATTTCTCCCTTCGAGCCTTACTCCACTAATCGTTACA
>JBGSJT010000047.1:0-101665 GCA_041741715.1 Pirellulaceae bacterium
TTCACTCCTTCACTCCTTCACTCCTTCACTCCTTCACTCCTTCACTCCTTCACTCCTTCACTCCTTCACTCCTTCACTCCTTCACTCCTTCACTCCTTCACTCCCCATCACTGCACCAAGATAAACTCATTGCTATTCACCACTGCCCACCAGAGATCTTGCAAAGCCTCGTCCGCCTTCCCCTTGCGAGCTTGGAGCAGTTGAGCGGCAATCTTTAACTCCTCGGGCTTAGCGCGTCGAGCCAAACCAGCGGTAAAAAGGATGTTTACCTTCTCTGGAAACTTCGAATTGGAACTCAAGAGATTGCCCAACCAAGTCCCTGGCCCAATTGCGGTCGCGCGCTTTACCAAGTCACCGTTGAACATCATCAGGGCTTGTGGAATGGAGCCATTAAACGTGGTCGCCTCATCCCCTTCGTCAGTCCCAAAAGCGACGACGAACTGAGACAGCCAACGGTCGCGCTCAGCCTGTTGTTGTTCGAGCGACCCACGCGGTTGTCCACCTACGGTTACTAGCGAATGGTAAAGCTGTTCGGCACTCATCTGCCGCAAATAAAAGTGGCTAAACTCAGGTACTTCTCCCAAGCTTGGGTCATCCGCCTCGTTGCGCGACTCAATCTGGCTCGACAATTGATATGGCTTGGACAACGTGATCCACTTCATTAGCGCTCGCAGGTCGTAGCTCGAACCACGCAGCTCTTGCCCCAATTGTTCCAACAATTGCGGATGCGAGATGGCGGTATGCGGCCCCAAATCATCCATGGGCTTGGTGAAGGCGTACCCCAGAAAATGAGCCCACATGCGATTGACCAACATCTTATCCAGGAACTCGCTAGCCATCATTAGTTTGCCGAGTTCTTGCCGTCGATTGGTCTGACCGACATACCCGCTGCGATCGATTTGTGTACCGTCTACGAAGACTGGATAAGCAACTCGCGACATGCCATTGCGTTCTTCGAAGTAAATCTCCGCTTCGCTTGGCCGACCACCTTCGCCCGCAAAATCTTGATCGATCAGTTCCGCAAAGGCGATATCGCGCCCTCCTTCCTCAAAACGTCGCAAGGCCCGCGTCTGACGGAAGAAGGCGTTGAACTCCCAAAACTTTTGCTGTTTCCATTGATTGAAGGGATGATTGTGGCACTGCGTGCACTGCACTTGCATTCCCAAAAAGATACGCGATGTCGACGAAGTAGCCAATGTCGCGTCTTCTTCATTAACTTTGTCGATCAAAAAATTGACCGCGCCATTGAAGCTCTTTTCCCCAGGTTTACTGGCACCACTGGCCGTCACCAACTCATATACCATTTCGTTATATGGTTTGTTGCGCGCGAAGCAGTCGCGCAAGTACTTGGCCAGCCCCTCGCGATTGGTTAGTGAGCGACGATCACTGCCGCCACTGCGACCGATTAACACGTTGCTCCAGATCGTCCCCCAATGCTCTGCGAACTCCTCGGTGTAGCGCGGATCGTTGAGTAAGCGTTCGACCAGCTTTTCGCGCTTATCCGCGTCGCGATCACGATTAAACTCGGTCAGTTCATCGTAGGTCGGAATCCTTCCGATCAGATCTAAAAACAGCCGTCGACACCACTTCAGATCATCCTCAACAGGTGCCGGGACCAATCCGAATTCCTGCCATTGCTGTTCAATGGCCGCATTGATCAATTTAACTTGCGGAATGTCTGAGACCGGCACTGAGCCCGCCGCGGACACTTGCCCGGCCTCAAGGAAAATCATCCCCAGGAAAATCACCCCCAGCCATGCCAATCCGCTCACTCCAACGCCCAACGCGTTGTGCTCCATTGATGATTGGGCCCGGGGCATAATCGTAAAATCCTTCGAAGCAATTAATTTGCCAGTGTTACTTTCGATCGCAATATCAACTCGACGCGCCAGTTTTGCTGTTGGTCGCGCCTCTAGTCCGCCAAATTGAAGACCCACTCGCGGGCGCGTCGAGCTGGTATTCCGAGGGAAACCACCTGCCGCAAAAGTAGTACTTTTGGGTGCCCTAGCCATTGAGATCTGTGCCTCTCAGGAGACGCCCACAAGCAGCTTTGACCTGCACGATTTGAGCGATCCCCTAGACTCTAGTGTACTCACGAATCTGGGCATGCCCTATTTCTGACTCAGCAACAGCTCTTCGATTCTAGGGATCACGTCTCCAACATAGGTCAATCCATCCTCCCCGGTGTTCACATCAGTCAATGTGTACAACAGCTTCCCCTCGGGGCCAAAGATCAAAATGGCCGGAATCGATTCCAATTTGAATTTGGCCAACACCGTTTCGTCGGTGGCGGAGGAAAGCAGGTTTGTCAACTTGGCTCGCTGTTTTTGCAAGAAATCCTCCACGGGAGGAAGGTAGCTCTGGGGCGGCTTGCTCTTCAGTCCGATGTAGTCGACGTTGAAGGAAATGCAGGCTACGCTTTCCGGATAGCGCATGCTGAGTTCCACCAAGTGCGGGAATTCGCGCAGGCAGGGAGCGCAGGAAGTGCTCCAGATGTCGACCACCACCACCTTGCCAGCTTGGCCGTGAATTAGCTCTTCCAGCTTGGCCAAATCAGCGATTAGTACCTCGACATTAGCTTCACTTTGTTCTGCGGCATTTGCTTGCGACCGAGGTTCGATATCGGAGCTGACATCGACCACGGGCGGTTGACAACCGACTTGAGCTGCGACGAGACAAAAAAAACATAGACGGGCGATCGTCGAACAACGCATAGGGACCTCAGCGGCTTTCTTAAAATTGGTTTTCGATGAACCTCAGGCGCTAGCCGTGGGCTGTTGATTTGAGACCACTGACTATCATACTGGCTGGTTGAAAAGTAGCTATAATCAGCCCCACTAGTGATTTCGCAACGACCGCCAGTCTCAGTCGCTTTTATCTAAAAACTCAGATGGAACCCGCATTCATGATCCCTCGTTTTATTCTCATCGGTGGCTTTCTCGGGGCAGGCAAATCGACGACCGTTGCTCGCCTGGCCCAACACTACACCCAGCAAGGAAAAAAAGTTGGCATCGTCACCAACGACCAAACAACCGACTTGGTCGACACCCACTCACTTCGCAATCAGGGATTCGACGTGGGTGAAGTAGCGGGTGCTTGCTTTTGTTGCAGCTTCAACGAACTGACCCGCACGGTCGATGCGCTTTCCAAAGGACAGCTTCCGGACGTGATCATCGCCGAGCCAGTCGGGAGCTGCACCGACTTGGTAGCCACCGTAATCCGTCCCCTGGAGAGCGTCTACGAGGTTCCGCTCGATATCGCGCCCTACGGCGTCATCCTCAAACCTAGCCACGGCTTGCGCATTCTCTCTGGGGATGAGGGTGGCGGTTTTTCTCCCAAGGCCGAGTATATTTTTCGCAAGCAGATTGAGGAAGCGGACTTCGTCATTATCAATCGCATCGATGAACTCCCGGCTGCCAGTGTCAGTCGCCTGGTCGATCTGATCCACGATCAATATCCCGGTCGCCCGGTAATTCGCATGTCGGCTAAGACGGGCGAAGGCTTTGAAGCGTACGTGCAATTCGTAGAACAACAGGGACAATTCGGAACCCGCGTGATGGAAGTTGATTACGACATCTATGCCGAGGGTGAAGCCGAACTGGGCTGGCTCAATAGCCAATTCCGATTGAGTGCCAATGAGCCCTTGGAGCTCGATGCGTTGCTGGTGGAGCTCGTATCGCGACTGCAATCGCAATTGACCGATGAACGCGCCGAGGTGGCTCACTTGAAGGCCATTGGTATGTCCGATGGTAATTACGCGGTCGCCAATTCGGTCAGCAGTTTTACTCCAGTGGAATTGTCGCTCCGCTCGGGCGCCAATGTGCGACAAGCTGAAATCGTGGTCAACGCGCGGGTCGCCACCGCGCCCGAGCGGCTGGAAGAACTCGTCCGCCAACAAATCGACGCCGTCGCAGCGCAGTTCGGCGGACGAGCCGCAATCGACACGATGCAGAGCTTCCGCCCCGGTCGACCCGTCCCCACCCATCGAATTTTATTAGCCTAGTCGTCCCACCCACGTGAACCTCAGACGCTAGCCTCACTGATCAATCAGGCATTGCTCGCAATGATTTCCGTCGGACTTGTCCCGGCGGGATCACAACTGGCGGCTACCATGTTGGATTGAGAATTGAAAAATGAGAATTGAAAAATGCAAAGTGTTACTCTTTCTTCTGCGGTCGATTCCAATTCATTTTGCACTTTTCATTTGTCAATTTAACTTTTTCAATAAAAGGAACAAGAAACCATGCTCTCAACCGTCACTCACACCCCACTACTCAAGCCTTCCATCGCTATGACTGGCTTACTGCAACTGTCCCTAGTGTGTGCGGCAGCCTGGGGCGCAGACCCTCCGACGATGACACATGGTCCAATCCTCGGACGCCCGACCTCGAGCAGTATGGCGGTATGGGTGCGGACGTCGCATCCCACTCCCTACGAAGTTCACTATGGGAGCGCCCCCCTGCAACTAGACCACACGGCACAGGGAACGGCTACCGAGTTCGCTCATGATCTCACCGGCTGGGTCAACATCGAATCGCTCGCTGCGGAAACACGTTACTTCTATCAAGTCTTTATCGAAGGCTGGCCGCAAGGGGGAGTCGGTTCCTTCAAAACCCTCCCTGACTCCAAAGCACTGGTCGATCCCCAATACAATCCACGCGGTTTGTTTAATTTTAAATTCGAGATTGGTTCCTGCGCCAATCAAAATCCACAACATGGCATCGGGCATTCGTTGCCCACATACCAAACGATGAATCGCGAGATCGCTGATGACGTTGCATTTGCAATCATGAATGGCGATTGGCTGTACGAAGAACTACGCGATACGCCCGTTTCTGCCTGGACCGCCAAGCATAGAATCGCCTCCAAAGACCAGCCGCGCGAAGTCGACATCATGCCGACCATCGTTGGTGTCTGGGAGAATTACCAGCTCTACCTTTCCCGCGGTGTACCACTCAGCCAATGGCACAGTCGCGTCCCCAGCTTTTTTACATTTGACGACCATGAGTTGATCAATGACATTTGGGGGGCGGGGACGGCCGGTCGGCGCCATCGACGGACCGTCTTTCGCGATATTGGCACGCGCGCCTGGTATGACTATTTGGGTTGGGCCAATCCCACCGCCTTCGACGCGCCTATCCACTTTGGCAATGCGCAATTGACCGCAGGGAGTGACCTGCTGATCGATCGCCAAGCCGCCTTTACCAGACTTCCCCTCGAGGCTATGTCGAATTTGCATGTGCACTGGGGAACAGACACGGCAGGCATGAACGAAATCATTTATGACGATGATAGTGGCGATCCCAACTCGCGGGTCTACGATATTCGTGAAGTTATCGATGCGCATACTCTGCGTCTACACATGCCTGCGACGGCAACCGGCCAGTCTTCGTACTCGATCGGTCGCCGCAGTTATGGCAAGGTTCGCGTCGCCAACTGTGATATCTACTTGCTCGACACGCGCAGTCATCGCGAGATGCACGATACCCAACACCCCGATAAACCGGGACTGTCGATGTTGGGCAAACACCAGCGAGCTTGGCTGGAGGAATCAATGCGCACTAGCGACGCTGATTTTTTCTTTGTCGTCTCCAGCGTCCCGATGATGATTCCCCACAATGGAGCAGGGGGTTTTGAATTTGACGAAGCCAACAAGGAAGAGGCATGGGTGGCGTTCCTGGATGAACGTGAAGCACTGGTTAATTTCTGGGACAAACTCAACAAACCAGTGATGGTGATGACCGGCGACTTGCACAATAGCTTTGCGATTCGCATCACCGACCGTGTGTGGGAGTTCTGCTGTGGCCCGCACAATTCGGTCAATCACGTCCCCAAACTCGACGAAGATGACCGGCCCTCCACCGGCTGGTACAATTCTGGACCACGTCGCTGTGACATTCGTTGGTCGAGTTACATTCTCCCCGACATTCCACGACTCGATCGCTGCTATCCCTACTACTGCGTGGTGCAAGTCAACAACGTCTTCAACATGCCACCCAAACTCGGTGGTCGGCGACTAGTCGCCTATCCTCACCCGCAAGTCTTGTTACAGTATTTTGACGGTCGGACCGGTGAGCTCGCCTATTCAGAAACCATCACCGCCGACCATGGCCTAAAATGATTGGGCAACGTATCTTGCGTCCATAATATCAACTTTACATTATCAGCTCGACGCGCCAGCGAGTGGGTCAACTAATATCAGCTCGACGCGCCAGCGAGTGGGTCACCAGTTTCGTACACGGTAAATCGCCAAGTCGGCAAACAGCCGACCCACTCGCTGGCGCGTCGAGCTGATATTTCCCCATCCCAAGTGCACTTCAGAATTAGGATCGACAACGTGGCTCAGCCTCCGTTTCATGGAATCATCCCACCATTGGTAACTCCTCTGCGCGAACGCGACGCATTGGATGATGAAGGGGTCGAGCGGTTGGTGGAGCATGTCATTGCGGGGGGCGTGCACGGGATTTTTATCCTGGGTACGACTGGTGAAGCTCCCAGCTTGAGCTATCGCTTACGTCGCGAACTCATCAAACGTGTATGCGAACTGGTCGCAGGACGTGTCCCCGTCCTGGTCGGAATCACTGACACGTCATTCGTTGAATCCGTACAATTGGCCCAGTACGCCGCTGGCTCGGGTGCCACGGCATTAGTCCTCTCCACCCCCTACTACTTCCCAGCCGGTCAAACCGAGCTGGCTGGCTACGTGCGAAATCTAGTTCCGCAGTTGCCGCTCCCTTTGGTGTTGTACAATATGCCCAGCCTAACCAAGGTCTGGTTTGAGCTAGAGACGCTGAAAAAATTGGCGGACATCGATGGCATCGTAGGGATCAAGGATAGCAGCGGTGATTTGGACTATTTCAGTAGCTTGATGAGCCTCCGCCAGTCACGACCCGATTGGTCGATCATGATCGGCCCCGAAGCCAAGCTCCCCGAGGCAATGGCCCTGGGAGGTGATGGTGGCGTGGCGGGAGGTGCCAATGTCTTTCCAGCACTGTTCGTGCACTGCTACCAAGCAGCGGTAGCAGGCCAACTGGAACGTTTAAAAGAATTGAGCGAAACGATCAACGCGTTCCAACAGATCTACGACATCGGCAAGTACGCTTCACGGCACATCAAAGCCACCAAGTGCTCGTTGTCCCTACTCGGCATTTGTGACGACTTCTTGGCAGAGCCCTTTGATCGCTTTCATCCTCCCGAGCGCCAACGTGTCCGCGAGGTACTTGATTCAATACAAACGCAAATTGCAAACCTAAGCGCTGCACTGACTTAGTATCGTTCGGGAAATAAGTGTCGAATTAAACGTAGCTGCGGCCGCCAGACCGCAGGGAGTCTAAATTCTGGCGAACGTAGCTACGACTGTTATTTCCCGAACGATGCTAAATGGCTCACTCTTGCCGAGCGCGACGTTTGAGAATTTTTGTAGATCCATAATTCACATTATTCCCATGACTCCCATCGTGGTAGTAATTCCAGCGCACCGCTAGTCGCACCCGGTAGGAGCGACCCGATCAATATCGATGCTTTTTGCGAGGTTTAATCCAATGTCACTAGGCGTGGCTTTCAAAGCTTTTTTCGCAGCCCTGTTTAATCGTCAAGCGGCGGAGCGCCTCCGCCAGGCGTTGCAACCCGAGCCCGCACGGCCAACTTTGTCCGCTCCACAAATTGAACCCACCATAGAATCGAAGCCATCAACAAAGCTCGCTCCACCGGCGCGCAACGATGCGCTCACGCTTCTAGCCACGCTGCAGCGCGAGGCACGGTGGCTCGACTTGGTGCACGAATCGCTCGATGGATTCGAAGATGCGCAGATCGGTGCTGCAGCGCGTGAAGTACTGCGTGACTGCCGCAAGTCGCTAGACAGGATGTTTGCGATCCAGCCGCTGGCCGCAGACGAAGAGGGGGCCATCTGCCCACTACCTTCTCAACCGTCCCCCGCTAACTTCCGTATAGTTGGAAAATCGACGGGGAGTTCCGGTGTGATTACCCACCGCGGTTGGCAAGCCACTCAGTGCGAAATCCCCAAGTGGAGCGGCCACAGCAACGAAGCCCTACTATTAGCACCGGTAGAAGTCGAAGTTAGCTGAGCACAACCATCCCGCAGGCTTGCCCGAAATACAAGTTCCGTTCGAAGAATGCGAAACCATGCCACATCGTATCCGATGGAAGAATGTGACGATATTCGCTAAAGTTACGCCCCCAGGGGGCAAGGTTTTCATGTGCGAAAGACATGAATCGCTGAGTTGAGCTACCTCCGCGAAACCTGCGAATCCATGTAGCTATAGCGCCCATTAAAAGACGCAACTGTTAGACCCAGAAGTTCTTAGACCCAGAAGTCTACGTTCTAACGAACATAGCTACGACAGTTACTTTATTACTTCTTCTTCTCGACATGTACCGTGTGCTTGCGCAGACGCGGACAAAACTTTTTGATGCGCAACTTCTCACCGCCTGTCTTACGGCGCAATGTGTAGTTGTAATCACCAGTCTCCTCGCAGACTAAATGAATTACTTCCTTCTTCTTCTTACCTTTGGCCATGACTGTGCTCGATTCTAAGCGCTAGCTGTTGTTTTTAATTGGGAGTCTAGATCGCGAAACACACCCGAAAGTGCGTGGCAGCGTCTACCATGAGATCGACTATGAATTGTTCTCAGCCTGCTCAGCGGTAGCCTGCTCAGCGGTAGCCTGCTCTGTGGATTCGTCACCACCGAAGTCTGGCTTCTCGCTACGTTTGACGACACGATCATTGCGACCGACAAATTCCAAAATGGCGCGTGGACCATTGTCACCTAAGCGGGGAGTGGCCAACCGCAAAATTCGTGTATATCCACCTGGACGATCCTCGAACCGCTCCGCCAATTCGTCGAACAAAATATCGACAGCTTGTTTGTCGCACAAGATCTGAATCAACCGCCGACGCGCGGTAACGGCGGGAGCCATGGCCTCAGACCACTTGCTGTGATTCGGCCCCTCACGCCACTGCTTCCAGGCGGCAGTATTCCGCTCGGCTCCAGTTCCGAATTCTTGCGCGGCACGCCGGGCGACAACACCCTTCTTAGCGATGGTGATGCACTTCTCAACCATCGGGCGGACTTCCTTAGCCTTAGCCACGGTGGTGATAATGCGTCCCTTTACTTTGGGAGGATTAACATCAAACTCAGATTCGGGGCGCTCGGTGATGAACAAGGCCGATGCCAAGTTACGCAACAGCGCGCGACGGTGGCTGGGGGCGCGACCTAAAGTTCTACCATGTCTTCTGTGACGCATAGTGGATAACCGTTAGCAAAAAAATCAATCAAGTGTCAAAGGGAATGAATTAGCGAAAAGTGTGTGACGAGGGGAGACGCATGCCCAAGTGCAAGCCGAGCGTCGCCAATTTGTCACGTACTTCCGTCAGGGTCGTTTCGCCGAAGTTGCGAATTTCGAGCAACTGATCCTCGTTGCGCTGAACCAGTTCGCGGATGCTGTGGATGCCTTCGCTCTCCAAGCAGTTGCCCGCTCGAACACTCAGTCGCAAATCAGCGACTGGCATATTGAGCTTGGCCTCCAACTGAGCCTCTGCCGAACCAGGGCCACCGCGGGCTGTAGCGTGTACCTGCCGGCCCAATTCGTTGTATTGTACGAATGGGTTGAGGTGCTTACGAAAAATCTTAGCCGCCTCGACTAGAGCCATCTCCGGCCCGATCGATCCGTCCGTCCAAACTTCCAGATTCAGTTTATCGAAGTTCGTCTTTTGACCGACCCGCGTCTCTTCGACTTCATAGCGAACTCGAACTACCGGACTAAAGACCGCGTCCACGGGAATGATCCCAATTTCGTGATCGCGAGTGCTGTGCTCAGTAGCGGGAACATAACCGCGCCCGTTCTCAACCACCATTTCCATGGTGAACGGAACGTCTTCGGTCAGCGTGGCCAGCACTTGGTGCTTGTTGATGATCTCAACATCAGCATCGGTCTCGACATCCGCTCCGGAGATGATCCCTGCCGTATTTCGCTCAACGGTGATCACGCGAGTCGAATCGCTGTGGTTCTTGACCACCAACGACTTGATATTCAAGACGATGTCAGTCACATCCTCCAACACACCTGGGAGCGTGGTGAATTCGTGTTGTGCACCGCGGATTTTGATCTGCGTAACGGCACTACCCTCCAAGCTAGAGAGGAGTACGCGTCGCAAGCTATTGCCGACAGTCGTTCCAAAGCCACGTTCGAACGGCTCTGCCACAAACTTGCCGTACGTAGGGGACAACGTGTGCAAATCGGGGTGAACCGCACTGGGAAGCTCTAAACCACGCCACTTAACATGCATATTTCAATTTCCTGCGGGGGAGATCTTTAACACGGAGGGATGTTCAGCCTTTGGCCGAGCATTAGACGCGGCGACGCTTGCGAGGGCGACAACCATTGTGCGGAATCGGAGTCACATCCTCAATCAACTTAACGGTCATCCCTGCCGTTTGTAGCGCGGTAATAGCGCTTTCTCGTCCGGAGCCAGGTCCCTTGACGCGAACTTCGATCTCCTTCACGCCAAACTTGGCAGCCTTCTCAGCCGCCTGTTGTGCGGCTGACTGGCCAGCAAAAGGAGTGCTCTTGCGACTCCCCTTGAAGCCACACGTACCGGAGCTGGCCCAACACAACGTGTCACCCTTGGTATCGGTAATCGTTACCGTGGTGTTGTTGAATGTTGAGCGGATATGCGCCACGGCTACCGTAACGTTGCGACGCTGCTTGCGACGTTTAACTTTCGCCACTTCGAACCTCTTAAGCCAAAAAGCTGATGAATTGGGGACCGCGCGGCAGGCCTAAGCCGAAGCGCGTGAATAGTAAATTGTCTTTAACGAAACTGGTAGCCAGCGTAGAACTGCGGAACTATCGCAAATCCTTAACGCCCTTCTTACCTGCCACCGTCTTACGCGGCCCTTTACGCGTCCGCGCATTGGTCCGCGTCCGCTGACCACGCACTGGCAAACTCATGCGATGCCGCGAGCCGCGATAGCACTTAATCTCACGTAAGCGATTAATATTTTGGCTCACCAGGCGACGCAATGGACCTTCTACCGTGTAATCACGCTCCAACAGCGTCGACAATCGGCTCAGCTCATCCTCGTCGAGATCGCGCGCCAATTTATCGCTGTCGATATTGTTTTTGACACATGCCTCGCGTGCTACCTTCGGACCAACGCCGTAAAGGTAGGTCAACGCAATGGCAACTTTTTTGTCGTTAGGTATGTCCACACCGAGTAGACGCGGCACGGAAAGCTCCTTAAAAAATGTCGTAAGTTATTCTATAGCAGCGACTTGCGGAAAAAACCGCCATGCCGTTCTGTGCTCATCAGGAAGTGGGGATCGAGCATTGTAATGCAACCTGGCCCATATTGACAAGCCGTAAGTGGCATGGAATTAGTCTGCGTTCTGACGAACGTAGCTACGACAGTCATTTTCCGAACGATGCTTAGCTCCGCGCCAGCACCGTCGCCCTGATCTCCTCGAACACACTCTCTTGAGACTGCATGCCGTTGATCACGGCCAAGAGCCCTTGATTTTCGTAATAGTCGAGTAAGGGGGCCGTCTGCTTTTCAAACACACGCAGCCGCGCCTTAATCGTGTCGTAGTCGTCATCCCCACGCTCTTCTAGCTCCGCGCGTTTCAGCAAGCGGCTTACTAGCTGCTCCTGGACAACCTGTAAGTCAATCACCAAATCGAGCTTGCGCGCAGTCCGCGCGAAGTGCTCATCCAACAACTGAGCTTGCACCAGCGTGCGTGGGAAACCGTCGAACAGACAACCCGATTCGCAGTCCGCTTCGAGCAACCGCTGCGAGACAATTCGCATCACTAGATGATCTGGAGCGAGCTCGCCAACATCCAAGTGCTGCGCTAACCACCGCGCCAACGCAGTCTTTTGTCGCATGACCTCGCGCAGCATCTCGCCGGTCGATAACTGCGGAATACCCAACATCTCAACCAATCGCTTGCACTGAGTCCCTTTGCCTGCGCCGGGGGGCCCGATGAAGACAATCCGCATGGCAGGCCCCTCGAATCAACAATCGTCATAGCCGAATTCGCCAGACGCAGCGTCAACAATCCAAGCTCGTGCGAGGTCGGCTACAAAAAAACGAGCGAAATCCCACCGGGCAAACCGCTACGACTCCAGCAACCCTTTGTAGTTTCTCATTAATAAGTGATTGTCGATCTTCTGAATTAAATCGAACGCCACACTCACAGCAATCAGCAATCCGGTACCACCATAAAACGAAGCAACCGAGAATGGCACACCGAGCTGAATATTGACTAAGATTGGGACGATGGCGACGGCCGCTAAAAAGGCCGCCCCCACATACGTGATACGAATCATCACCTTCTCTAAGTAATCCGCCGTACGCTTGCCAGGACGATACCCAGGAATAAACGTACCATGATCCTTCAGATTCTCTGACATCTCTTTGGGATTGAAAGTGATCGATGTCCAAAAATAGCAGAAGAAAAAGATCAGCGCGACATACATCAGAATATATGTCAGTGACTGGCCGCTCGTAAACGTGCTACTGAGACTCTGAAAAAAGTCAGCAGCCAACCGTGTCCAAGAGCCTTCGCTTGTCGCTGATCCATCCGCAAACCACGACGCGAACACCCCAAACAGTACACCGGGCAACATCAACAGGCTGCTCGCGAAAATGATAGGCATCACACCCGCCTGATTGATGCGCAAAGGCAGGTACTGCTTCGTTCCACCATAGACGCGACGACCGCGGACGTGTTTCGCACTTTGCGTCTGAATACGTCGCTGACCAAGGGTGATAAACACCACACCAAAAACCACAGCGATAAACAACGCCGCCAACACAATCAGCTTATCCGGTCCGATTTCGCCCGACGAGCCGCTCAACTCGGTGGTCATATTCTGTCGCAATTCCAGAAGAGCCCGCGGCATCTGGGCCAAGATGCTCGCCATGATCAGCAAACTTATCCCATTGCCGATCCCGTATTCGTCGATCTGCTCCCCCAGCCACATCAGGAAGACAGTCCCCGCCGTCATGATGGCGATGGCCGTTAGCTGCCAACCCCAGTACAGTTGGCTGGTACCCGGCACACAAAACGCCGACGCGACCATATTGGGATCGCTCATCACCACATACTTGAGATAGACCCAACTCTGGATGATGCACAGCAGGACGGTTAGATAGCGAGTATATTCGTTGATCTTCTTCATCCCCGTTTGCCCCTCCTTGCGGAGTTGCTCGATCGGTTTCCAAACACTCCCGAGCAATTGGAACACGATCGAGGCGGAGATATAGGGCATGATACCCAGACCGAAAATCGTCACTTCGCGCAAGTCAGTCGCAGCAAAGAGCGAAATCTTATCCAGGAAATTATCGAGCTGATTGCCGGTCCCCACGCCGCTAGGCGCATTGACCATGGGCAATCGAATTTGATAACCGATGCGGTAGACGCCGAGCAACCCAAGCGTCAGCAGAATTTTCTGCCGCAGTTCCGGGATCGTGAAAATGACCCTTAGTTTTTCCCACATCGCTACGGCTCCTCAATCGCCAGACGCATCCGGTGTCTATTTCTTGCCTTGAGCCAAATCGGCAACACGCTGCTTTGGAGTGCGCTTGGCACGCAAGACCGTGGCTGTACCACCCGCTGCGGAAATCTTCTCCGATGCGGAGGTACTGAAGCGGTGAGCCGAAATCCTCAGGGGCTTGTCCAGTTCGCCATCCCCGAGGATCTTAATTTCATCGAATCGCTTCTTAACAATGCCGCGATCTTCGAGGATTTGAGGTGAGACTTCTGCTCCTGACTCAAACACAGCCGCCAAGTCGCCGACATTCAGCGCGATCACGGTTTTGGCAAACTTATTGAAAAAGCCACGTTTCGGTATACGACGGATCATCGGCAGATCTTCGCCGATCGTCCCGGGGTGCCGCGAGTAACCACTGCGCGACTTGGCACCATCTTGGCCACGGCCAGACGTCTTACCTTGTCCGGTACCGTTACCACGTCCCAAACGTCTGGGCTTGCGGTGCTTAGTGATACCTTTGTTAACGTCGTCGATTCTCATTATAGACTGACCCCACGGAGCTGCTCAACGACGTCGCGCGTGCGGAGCTGCTTCAATGCGTTGAATGTTGCCTTGACCAAAACGGATGGATTGTTTGAGCTGAAACTTTTGGTAAGAATGTCTTTCAAACCGACCGCTTCACATACAGCTCGCACGGCTGGACCGGCGATAATTCCCGTACCAGGGTTGGCTGGCAACAAGATCACCTTGGCCGCACCATAACGCCCGATAACGCGATGAGGTATCGTCCCTTCAACAATCGGCACGTCCATCACTTCGCGATTGGCTTGCTTCTGCGCCTTCTGTACACTCGGGGGAACCTCATTGGCCTTGCCGTAGCCGTAGCCAACACGTCCTCGCCCATCACCGACAACCACTAAAGCGGCGAAACTAAATCGTCGACCACCCTTGACCACCGCCGCGCAGCGCTTGATCTTCAGGACGCGTTCGATTGAGCCGTCATTCGACTGCTGTTGTACATTAGCCACTATCTAGGGCCCCTTCAGGAAAACGAATTAGTTTGTGTTTTTGAGCGGTTGGGCGCAGGCCCTGCGGTTCTTCGATTTTTTAAAATTTATACCGGACTCGCGCCGTGCTCAGTTTGTTACGCTCTACAGTACCAAACCAGCTTCGCGCGCTGCTTCGGCAAATGCGGCTACGCGTCCGTGATACTTGCACGATCCGCGATCAAGACGCGCTTGCTTGATGCCCAAGCCCTGCGCCTTCTCCGCGATCAGCTTGCCGATCTTCGACGCGGCTTCACTATTACCGCCGGTGCCAGCCGCATCTTTAGAATTCGTCGAGGCCGCAGCCAACGTGCGACCGCTCACATCGTCGATCAACTGAACCGAGAAATGTCGCAGTGAGCGCTGCACGCTCAAACGTGGACGTTCGGCAGTGCCACGCACTTTTGCGCGGACGCGAAAGCGACGACGCTCGCGCTGTTTGTTTACTATCTTTTTGATCTTCACGGGTCACCCAGCTACTACGACTAAAACTCAAACGACTGGTAATGCTTATCTCGCCTCTGTTAGAAAAGGTGCCTGACCCTTTCCTAACACATCCTACATATCAACAAAAAAAGCCTCAAAAGGGTCAGACCCCTTTTTTATGCAGAGACTAGTTGGCCGACTTACCAGCCTTGATCTTGACTTGTTCGCCCTGATAGCGAATCCCCTTACCCTTGTAGGGTTCGGGCTTACGCAGAGAACGTACTTCCGCAGCGAATTGACCAACCTTCTGCTTATCGCAACCTCGGACCACAATGTGTGTCTGGTCTGGACAGGTCACTTCCAATTCAGCAGGAATGGTCTTCTTCAGTTCATTGGCGAATCCAACGCGGAGCTGCAACTGTTTTCCTTGCACTGCGCAAATGTAGCCTACACCCACTACCTCTAACTTCTTCTCGTAGCCATCCTTGACGCCGATGATCATATTGTTGATCACGGCTCGCGTCAAACCATGCAACTCACGAGCGGTACGCTCTTCAGTGTCGCGGGTGACGGCAACACTTTTGCCATCTTCACCGACAGCCACCGAGATCTCGGGGCGGTAGTTGAATTCTAACTTCCCCTTGGGACCTTCCACCGTTACCACTTGATTGGCGACGCTGACTTTGACACCGTCGATGACAGTTACAGGTTTCTTACCGATACGGGACATGGCTAGGCCACTATGAAAAATGTACTCGAATGAAATTTGGAGGCGTGTGCCACCGCTAACGACAGCTCTAGTATGCTAGCAAACCTCGCACAGCACTTCACCACCCAGGTTTTGCTGGCGCGCTTCGCGATCACTTACCAATCCCTTACTGGTGCTGAGGATAGAAATCCCCAATCCATTAAGAATCGGTCGCAAGTCACGACTTTTGCTAAACACGCGTCGCCCGGGCTTGCTCACACGGCGAATGGTTTGAATAACACGTTCTCCGTTGGGACCATACTTTAGTTCGATACGGAGGTGCTTTACAGGCTCCGCCTCAACTTCTTTATAGTCCCAAATGTAACCTTCGCGCTTAAGCACTTCGGCTACCCCTAGTTTCAGTCGTGACATGGGCATATCGACATGCGGTCGCTCAACGCGAACGGCATTGCGAATACGAGTAAGCATGTCGGCGATAGGGTCAGTCATCATCGCGGTCTGCGTCCCTTTAACATAACTCTCACGGGCCTAAATTCGCACCGTGGGAAAAAAATTACCAACTGGCCTTACGAACACCTGGAATCATACCTTGGTCTGCTAACTTGCGGAAGCAAATCCGGCAGATCCCAAACTTTCGATAGACCGCACGCGGTCGACCGCAGAGCTTACAGCGGTTCTCGCGCCGTACTGCGAACTTAGGCGTGCGTTTAGCTTTCGCTATCTTGCTTTTGCTTGCCACGGGATATGCGCCCCCGCTAATCCAACTGGTGAAATGAAATAAAACGCCGACAATCGGCACTAGGCGGCAGGTGTCTTCGCCGCCTTAAAGGGCATCCCCATCAACTCCAACAGCAGCAATCCCTGTTCGTCGCTGTTGGCGGTCGTTCCGATGGTGATGTTCATGCCTTGCGGCTTGGTATACTTGTCTGGGTTCAGCTCGGGAAAGACCAATTGCTCGGTCAGACTCAAGCTGTAGTTTCCCTGTCCGTCAAAGGCGGTCCGGCTCACGCCACGAAAGTCACGTACTCGCGGGAGGACGACACTTATCAATCGGTCCAGGAACTCGTACATTCGCTGACGCCGCAAAGTGACTTTGCAGCCAATCGGCATCCCTTCACGCAGCTTGAAGCCAGCGATCGACTTTCGGGCCAACGTCTGAACAGGGCGTTGACCAGCCATGTCCATCATGGCATCGAAGGCCAGCTCCAAATTCTTCTTGTCAGCCACAGCCGAGCCTACTCCCATATTGATCACCACTTTGGTCACCTTGGGAATCGCCATGGGGTTCTTCAACCCCAACTGCTCAGCCAGAACTGGGCGGATTTCACTCTGATATCGTTCTTGCAACCTGGGGGCCATTGCCACTGGTTCCTGTTTCCAAACCTAAGGTATCGTTTCGCAAACTCTTGCGGCGGCTTGCCGCCAGAGTTCAATTGGTAATCGGTGGTGAGAGCATCGCGTCTCTCACCCATCTTCGCTAGCTACTTCTGTGCGTACTTTGGCTTGGCGGGGGCGACAGCCCCCAGCGAAGCGCCACTTCGCTTGGCAAAGCGCTCCTTACTTCCATCCTTGAGGTATCGCACGCCGATCCGCGTTGGCTTGCCAGTCTGAGGACAGAGCAGCGCCACATTACTCGCATCGATGGCCATCTCTTTACTGAGACGCCCACCCTGGGGGTTCTTGGAACTGCGCTTCACGTGCTTATAAGCCTGATTGACACCTTCGACGACCACGCGGCCAGCGGTACGGTCCACTTTAAGCACCTTACCACGACTCCCCTTTTTGTTTCCGGAGATCACCACTACTTCGTCTTCTTCGCGAATCAACATCACGTACACCCCAGTTTTCAAACTATCTGTTCTTGATCGTTACCAGCGCTCAGTCCGCAGCGGTATTCTATACTACTTCGCTAGCCAGGCTCACGATTTTCATGAAGCGTCGCTCGCGGAGTTCGCGGGCCACCGCACCAAAAATACGCGTCCCTCGCGGATTAGCATCTTTGTCAATCAACACGACTGCGTTGCTGTCAAAGCGAATGTAGCTACCATCGGTACGGCGCGTCGGCTGTTTGCAGCGAACCACCACACAACGCACGATCGCCTTTTTCTTCACTTCGCTACCGGCCTGAACTGCTTTAACCGAGCAAATGATAACATCACCTAGTCCAGCGTAGCGACGACGGCTACCACCGAGCACCTTGATGCACATCACTTCCTTGGCTCCGCTATTATCAGCCACGGCCAATCGCGTCTCTTGTTGAATCATGACCTAGCACTCACAACTTCACTGAATACATTTATTTCGAAAGCGAGTGGACAACCCCGTCCAGCAACACTATATCCTACGCCAAGCGCGAAGCGAATCTTCCACGGATTTTCATCCGTGGTTATTCACCTTCGCCCGCCAACTTCTCAATGACTTCGGTCTCTTCGCTGGACTGAGCACGCCGCGCCAACTTAAGAGCTGCCAAGTCTACCGCCTTATTCTTCTCAACCACACGCAGCAATGTCCAACGCTTCAGACGACTGAGCGGCCGACTCTCCTGAATCTCCACCTTGTCCCCCATCGACGATTCGTTGTTCTCGTCATGGACGTGGAACACCGAGCGCCGCTTGATGAACTTACCGTATTTCGCGTGCTTGACCGTGCGGTCCAATTCAACGCGCCGTGTCTTGGCCGCTTTGTCGCTTGTAACGATACCTACTACAACTCTCGCTGGCATGTGTGCCTACCCGGTCTTAAGTCTAAAATATGTTCAGGCTAATTGTCGCAACGATTTGTACCTTACGACTTCACTTCTACGACACTTCTAGGACGCTTGCTTGGCTGTCGCTCGTTCAGTTTGCAACGTCCGTACGCGAGCAATCAAACGCCGATTGCGTCGCATCTCCGAGGGAGCGTCGAGCTTCTCCGTTTGCGATTGGACTCGCAGACGAAACATTTGAACCGCCGCATCCTTGGCCGTAAGCTCAAGTTGCTCGTCGCTCATCTCACGTAACTCATTGATTTTCATTATCAACTACCTTTAAACTGGGCCTTTGACTAAGAACCAGACAATTTCCGTGTCTGAAACTTATGGGCCAAGCCGCTCTTATGTTGTTGTGCCCTCACCAATTGTGTTAGACACCTTACTTGTTTAGCTCTAAGCTGGCCGTCGCGCGACCAATCGCACAGGTATCGGCATCTTGGCCGCTAACCGCGCGAAACAAATTTTGGCTTGTTGCTCCGTTACACCACCCAGCTCGTACAAAACCGTACCAGGCCTGACTACCGCCACCCAAGCCTCAGGTTCCCCCTTACCCTTACCCATGCGGGTTTCGAGTGGCTTAGATGAGATCGGTTTGTCTGGAAAAATGCGAATGAACAATCGGCCTTCACCACGCACATACTGTTGTGCAGCAATACGTCCAGCCTCAATCGTTCGCGCTTTGATCCAACCACCCTGCAGCGCTTGCAATCCAAAGTCGCCGAAGACGACCTTGTTGCCGCGGGTAGCATTACCTTTTATACGACCTCTTTGGCTTTTTCGATGCTTGACCCGCTTGGGCATCAGCGCCATCGCTAGCGTCTCCCGCGTAAGAACCTTGATTAACCCAGACTTGAACGCCGAGATTTCCCTGAGGTGTCTGAGCCTCAGCGAAACCGTAATCTATCTTGGCTTGTATCGTGCTTAGCGGAAGCGATCCGGCACTGGCCTTCTCACGTCTCGCCATTTCAGCACCCCCAAGCCGTCCCGCCAACTGAACCTTGATGCCCTTGGCACCTGCGTCCATGGTGGTCTCCAACGCCCGCTTCATGGCACGTCGGAAATTTGTACGCTTCATCAATTGTTGAGCAATATCTTCAGCCACCAACTGCGCCTGCAACTCGGGGCGGCCCACTTCCTCAATCTTCAGGTTAACACGACGTCCAATCAGCGACTGCAACTCTTCCTGCAGCTTCTCGACGTCCTGCCCCTTTTTACCAATAATCAAACCGGGACGAGCGACGAACAACATCACGCGAACTTCGTCGCGAGTACGCTCGATCTCAATGCGATCAATCCCGGCATTCTTGTATTGTGTTCTAAAGCGTGTGTCCGGATGATTCTGGATGAACTTACGGATTCTCTGGTCTTCGACCAGCAGCTCCGCAAATTCCTTCTTTGAGGCGTACCAACGGCTTTTCCATCCGATGACGACGCCCGTTCGAAAACCGACCGGATTAACTTTTTGTCCCATAACAACAACTCGCTTGTGTTTCGTGAGCTACTGACCGTAGCTAAAGTGAACCCTATAAGTCATCGATCGATTGCAATTCGACCGTGATATGAGCCGTGCGCCGCAAAATACCGAAGGCCATGCCACGTGCACGGGGGCGAATCCGCTTAAACATCGGCCCACCATCGACACGGGCGTCGGTAACGACCAAGCGCTCTGGATTGTACGCTTGACCTTTATTTTGATCAGGATCTTGTGCACTACCCACTGCGCTACGCAACACTTTCTCCAACATTCGCGCTCCACGATGCGGCTGAAATTTGAGCAGGTCGAGCGCTTCATCAGCGAACTTACCCCGCACCAAATCAGCCAATGGACGCACCTTGCGGGCACTGATTCGAGCGTATCTGTGAATGGCTTTGAATGCCATGATGCCAACCCTAACTTAGTACTTCAGCGCCTAAGCGCCACCAAACTTTGTTTAACTACTTAAATACTCAGGCAAAAAACCTGTCTCTCAACACTTTACTTCTTGTTACCGCGACCGGAGTGACCACGGAAAGTTCGCGTCGGGGCGAATTCACCAAGCTTGTGCCCTACCATGTCTTCCGAAACGGTAACCTTCATATGCTGCTTGCCGTTATGCACCATGAAGGTCATCCCCACGAACTCCGGCACAATCGTGCACCGACGAGCCCAGGTGGTGATTGGCTCGCTAGAATTCGACTGCTGAACCTTGACCACCTTACCGTACAGGCGAGGATCAACAAACGGTCCTTTTTTGGTACTACGTCCCATAGCTCAACTCTAATTTCGCTTGTTTCAACCAACCGCTTAACACTACCGCCTGACGCCCCATGGAGAGCAGCCAACACGCATTGACTATTTCAATTTCAACTGCCCATACCGACGCGACTTGCGACGACGTATAATCGCCGAATTGGAAGGCTTGCGACGGGCACGCGTCGATCCGCCCTTGGTAGGCTTCCCTTGCGGTGTCACTGGATGACGACCACCCTTGGTTCGACCTTCACCACCACCGTGCGGGTGATCGATCGGATTCATGGCAGTACCACGCACGTGCGGGCGACGCCCCATCCAACGCTTCCGTCCCGCTTTCCCTAACACAACCGCACCGTGATCGGGATTGCTTGCCTTGCCAATCGTGGCTCGGCATCCACCTGGTATACGGCGAATTTCACCGCTGGGGAGCATCAACTGCGCCCAATCCGATTCACGAGCCATCAAGGTGGCCAGCGTACCAGCACTACGGCACATTACTCCACCACGACCGGGCTGCATCTCGATACAGAAAACCTCAGTCCCCGGGGGCATATTCTTCAGCGGCATACAATTCCCCACCTTGGGCGGAGCACTACTGCCATTCTCAACTCGATCACCAGCTTTTAGCCCATCCGGCGCGATCACATAACGCTTCTCACCGTCAGCATAGACCAACAACGCGATTCGACTGGAGCGATTCGGATCGTACTGGATCGAATCAACCTTCGCCGGAATACCGTCCTTATCACGTTTGAAGTCAATCACCCGATACTGCTGCTTGTGCCCACCACCGCGGTGACGAGCTGTAATCTTCCCCTGGAAGTTGCGGCCACCCTTCTTCGGCTTGGGGCGCAGTAGCGACTTCTCAGGAACCGCACCTGGCGTCAGCTCAGCAAAATCACTCACCGACGCATTTCTACGCCCGGCGGAGGTTGGTTTGTATTTGCGAATACCCATCGTAACTACCTAGTGTTATTCTTGACCCGACAACGGTACTTCCATCATTCAGCAAAGCGACTGGCTACACGCAGCCCTCTTGCCTCCTAGAAGAAGTCAATTCGGTGCTCTGCGTCCAACTTGACAATCGCCTTCTTCCAAGTCCCCGTCGAGCCCAGACGCTGCTTATATCGCCGCGACTTCCCCTTACGGTTCTGCGTCATCACCCGTTCGACAACCACATTAAACAACTGCTCGACCGCATGCCGCACGTCAATCTTATTCGCCAGCGGATGAACCTCAAACGCGTATTGATTATTCCGAGCAGCGCGATGCACACCCTTCTCTGTCACCAACGGACGGAGAATAATCTGGTGAGGCTCGAGCTTTGGGCCGCGATCCGACTGTTTGTCTGCACTCATAACTTCAAATCCAAACTTCATTCAACTAAATTCAACACTAAGCCACGACGGCCGGGGCAGGAGCGGCATGCTGAGTCTTAATCAGCTCCAACGCATCCCTCGTCACCAACATCCGCTTGGGACGCAACACACACAAGGCATTCAAATCCGCCACCCGCGTGACCTGAACACCAGGGATATTTCGCAAACTCATGTGCACATTAGTGGCATAATCGCTAGTCGCAACCAGCGTCGTCACACCGCTCAACCCCAACGACTTGAGCGTTGCCGCCATCTCCTTAGTCTTCGGAGCAGACATGTCGAGCTGATCAATAACTACCACCTGACCGTCACTCAGCTTCGAAGCAATCGCCATTCGCGTTGCCAACTGAATAGCCTTGCGCGGCATACGATAGTAATACGACCGAGGCCGAAGCTGCATAGCATGACCACCACCACGACGCTGCGGCGCCCGCTTCGAACCAGCCCGCGCGTTTCCAGTCCCCTTTTGACGATACAACTTCTTCGTCGAACCCGAAACCTCACCACGCCCCTTAGTCTTCTTGGTCCCCTGACGCAAGTTGCACATATACATCACGATTGCGTCGTGCAGCAACTGCTTGTTAATCTTGGGGGCGATAGCCGCCGGGTCGATATCGACCTTGCCGACCTCAGCACCACTTCGATCATATACTGGCAACGTGACCATTTCAGACAACCACTTAAAAAACGAATCACTTCTAAACTGGCCGCGAACCAACAAAGGGGCCAGCCACAACCAAACAAACTAGGGAACCAAGCCCCCTAGCCCACCTTATTTGTCTCTTTAACCACTACATAACAGCCAATCGGCCCAGGCACCGAACCTCGCACCAACAGCAGGTTATTATCCGCGTCGACCTTAGCAATCTTCAAATTACGCACGGTTGTCTTCACCGCCCCGTACTGACCGGCCATCTTCTTACCCTTGAAGACACGCCCCGGATAGGTATTCATACCAGTACCACCAGCATGGCGGTGACACTTCTTAACACCGTGCGTGGCACGCTGCCCAGAGAAACCGTGCCGCTTCATGACACCAGAGAAACCACGACCCTTACTATCACCAGTAACATCCACGGCCTTCACACCCTCGAAGATAGCCGCAGTCACCTGTGCACCAACCTCAATCGTCGCCGCACCTCGAAACTCGCGAATAAACCGCTTGGGCTCACAACCTGGCTTACCAGCCGCCTCAACCCCAGCAACCGACAGCCGCTTGGACCGCTTACTACCAATGGCAGCCACATGCCCACGCTCTGATCGACTCGAAAGACGGCGAGGCTTATCAAGATAACCGAGCTGCACTGCTTCATAGCCATCACGCTCGACGGTACGAACCTGCAGAACATGACAGGGACCAACCTCTAATACAGTCACAGGAACGGCGGTGCCGTCTTCCTGGAAAATCTGCGTTGAACCGACCTTACGGCCGAGAATACCCTTCGTCATATCTACTTTCCCGTCAAACGCTTGCCGAGCAGGACCGAAGCCATAGCGACCTCGAGTTACCCAATCGGCCTCCGTGGCATAGAACTGGACTCGTTAATTTAATTCAAAAGTTTTCGATCGCAGCAACCACGACCGACAGACATCTTTCACGGCGATCAACCGCACAAACCAGCTCAACTATCGAGCCGTGGCCTTGATCTTGATATCAACACCCGCCGGCAGACTCAGCTTATTCAAGGCCTCAATGGTCTTGGCCGTAGCCTGACGAATGTCAATCAGCCGCTTGTGGGTTCGAATCTCAAACTGCTGCCGCGCCTTCTTGTCGATATGCGGCCCGGAGAGAACCGTATAACGCTCAATGCGAGTCGGGAGCGGAATCGGACCGTGCACTTCGGAGTGCGTCCGTTTGGCGGTATCAACAATCTCCTGAGCGCTCTGATCGAGCACCGAGTGATCGTAGGCCTCCATCCGAATGCGAATAACTTCGTGCGAACCTGCCGACACAGTTTATCCTCTCAACACCGAAACAACAAACGAAACATAAACCCAGCCAGTCGTAGCAGCCGCACAAACTAAAACTTCTCTCGGTCTTAACTAAGTTGAGCTTGAGACTAAGTGAACGTTGTCGACGCCCTCGTTGACTGGGAAGCACGAAAGTTTAAGAGTGACCGCAACAGGCGTCAACTGCAAATACGAGAAGTCGTGTGAGTAATTTTCTACGGTACCTTGGAACTTAAGCATTGGGTTTGGATTTATCTTCGAGCAAGCAGGGGATTTTGACATCTCCCGGCACATTACCCGGTGGTTTTGCAGAGGTCAAAGAGCCCAGCGGCCCTTACAGATATCGGGACTTAGCTCACCAACAGTTCCATCGCGGCCCGACGTGGGATCCCACCCCTGGCTCCGTGGCTGCACGTTTTCAGAAGCCGGCAGGGTGGGTTCTCTTTCGGTTGGGGCAAGTTATCATTCGGAAATCAAATCGAATATAGGCAATTGGCCCCGCAACACCGCGCAACTACGTTGACAAAATGGTACTTGTAGGCCAGTTTTTCCATTTGTTCACGATAGAAGTTTTTCCCAGGGAATCGTTATGTCGCTGTTGTTCGAAAAAGTTAGCGGTCCGACCAATCAAGAGGATTGGCTACAACTCGCCTTGGCCGCCCCCGAAGTAATCGTCCCCCCCCGTATCACCAGTGCCTGGGATGACGATGATGATGACGTTGATAGTAGCGACACCGACTCGACCGGCAAGGAAGAGGACGATGATGAAGATGCGCCCATCAAGATCGACCCGATCGAACCAGAAGAAGAGGACGATCCATTCGATGATTTCGATGACGATGATTTCGACGACGAATTCGATGACGATTTCGAGGAAGAACTAGACGACGATTACGAGATCGAGCCGGATGACAGCGAAATGTTCCCCGATAGCGATGACGCGTCCGACGACGATGACGATGTGGACGAAGAATTGTTGGACGATGAATGATCGAATCGGCTCACTCACTCTTTACGAACGCTCACTAGCAGGGTGAGATCAGACTCCATTTGAGAGAATCGACGAAATGAAATCCGCAGCTCACGACGTAGTGGTTATTGGTGGTGGTCCAGGGGGCTATGTGGCTGCGATCCGCGCGGCACAATTGGGACTGAACGCCGCTTGCATCGACGACAATCCGGTCTTCGGTGGGACTTGCTTGCGCGTCGGCTGCATTCCCAGCAAAGCCCTGCTGGAATCGAGCCATGTGTTTGACGAAGCCCAGCATCAGATGTCCGCACATGGCGTTAAGCTGTCCAACGTGCAGCTCGATCTAGCCACGATGATGGAGCGCAAGAACAAGATCGTGGGGCAGTTGACCTCAGGCATTGCCATGCTCCTCAAACGCAATAAAGTGACCACCTATAACGGGCGCGGAAAACTCTCGGGCGTTGATCAAGTTGCCGTGACAACTGCGGATGGAGCAATCTCGATTAAGGCCAAACACATTATCTTGGCGACTGGTAGCCGTCCCGCCACTATGCGTGGGATCGACCTGGATGGCGACCGCATCGGCGACAGTACTGCCGCCTTGCAATACACTGAAGTCCCACGGCGGTTGGTCGTCATCGGGGGTGGTTACATCGGACTTGAGCTGGGGAGCGTCTGGCGGCGACTGGGGAGTCAAGTCATCGTGCTCGAAGCCCTGGATCGCATTCTGCCCGGACTCGATCAAGAGATTGGACAGCTTGCCCACCGCGCTTTTGAAAAGCAAGGAATCGAATTCCGCACCGGTAGTTGGGTCGAGAGCGCCAGCTTCGACGGCCAAAACTGCATCGTGAAATGCAAAGGGACTGAAGCGATCGAGTGTGACCGAGTTTTATTGGCCACCGGTCGCGTCCCCTGCTCGCACGACTTAGGCTTAGAGTCCGTCGGCATTGAGACCGACCAACGCGGTTTTATCCCCGTCGACGCACATCTACAGACTGCCGTGCAAGGGATCTACGCCATTGGTGATCTGATCGGCGGTGCCATGTTGGCTCACAAAGCCAGCGAGGAAGGGATCGTCTGCGTCGAGCGCCTCACAGGCATGAAAAGTCACGTCAACTACAACGCCATTCCCGCTGTGGTTTATACCCATCCGGAGATCGCCAGCGTCGGTAGAACGGAAGAACAACTCAAAGAGGCTGGCGTCGACTATATCAAAGGGATTTGCCCCTACGGTGCCAGCGGACGAGCCATGGCGTTGGGGGATACTCAAGGCCGCGTCAAGATTTTAGCTGACGCCAAGACCGATCGCGTGCTGGGGGTGCACATCATCGGTGCCAGGGCGGGTGATCTAATCGCCGAAGCGACTGTAGCCATCGAATTTGGAGCCAGTAGCGAAGATATCGCCCGCTGCTGCCACGCCCATCCCACACTCTCAGAACTACTGCACGAAGCCGCCATGGCAGTCAGCAAGCGAGCCATTCATACTGCTTAGCATCGTGCGGAGAATAACTGTCGGACCTTAAACGTAGCTGCGGTCGCCAGACCGCAGGAAGTCTACGTTCTGGCGAACGTAGCTACGACTGTCTACGTTCTGGCGAACGTAGCTACGACTGTCTACGTTCTGGCGAACGTAGCTACGACTGTTATTTCCCGATTGATGCTTACTTGACGCGGACTAGCTTCATGATGCGGCCGGAAACGTTCCAGTCTTGTACATAGAGATTTCCCTGATCGTCCCAATAGGACCCGTGGGTACCACTGAAGATCCCTTCGATCCATTCCTCTTGGGGAACATTAAAGCTGCGTCCCTGTTCCGCATCGGGATTGAAGCCGAGCACCGCCATGATCGTATTGCTTTTATCGAGGATCACTAGCCGCCCCTTCAGATCTGGGACGGAAACATAATCCCCCTGGATGGCGACACTGGTGGGCATGCCAAGCCCAGTGATTACTTCCTCGATGAATTCTCCCTCCAGGCTATAGTGCAACAAGCGTCCCTTCGGTTCGTGATTGCGATCACAGATCAGCAAACGATTTGGTTCGTAGCGAGTGTCAAGGGTCATGCCGTGGGCCGTATTGAACTCCTTCATTCCATTACCTTTAGTGCCGAAATGCATCAGGTACTTGCCCGACTTGTCGAACTTGAAAATGTGATTGCTGGCGTAGCCGTTGGATAGGTAAATGTCACCGTTTTCCAATACCGTGATGGCCGTCGGGTTGAACTTGGTATCGTCTGGCAAGCCGGCTTCCTTGGGGAAGGGGAGACGCAGCACGATCTCGCCACTGGCCGCATTGAACTTGAGCCCTTCGCCATCCTTATTCCGCGCGCCGTAGATATACTCGTTGTCACCCTCACTCCGAATTTCCATATCGTGAATATTGGAATAGTCTTTACCCAAGTACGACTGAACTACTTTGCCATCGGGGGAAAAAACGAACACCCCGTCTTGGGCACTGGTATAGATGTTCCCCGCTTGGTCGATAACCACACCTCCGTGCGTTGGACCAATCGCCGACTTGCCGTCTGGCCTCAATCCCCAACCCGGAACAGTATCAAAGGTCATAAGACCACACCCCATCCGCACTGGCTGTTGTGACTTGTGCTGGGCCCAGGTGGGAAGCGAAAGAAGCGTGACGAGAGTCAGCGCGAATGAGAGCGACAGAGAGCGTTTCATGTTGAGTGAGATCCTGGTGGAGAGGTGAGATGGATACCGAACATCGCCACCATTCTACTCGATGTTTTCGCTCCTGGGGGTGGGAGTGTAGGAGTGGGTGGCACTGGCATGGCCAGTGTTTTCAAAGGAATGGTGACAAGCATCTGACAAGTTGTTCCAACACCTCGAAGTGCGCAGGCAAGTTTCCACCACTGGTCACCTTTGATGGAGCCGATCTGGGTGGCGGTGGAGCACTTGGGAGGTAAGCACAGAAGCACGAGTGGACTGGAGTATTGGAAAAGTTTTCCTTGCCTCCAACTCTGGTTACTTCGAGATTTTGGATCGTCGTTGTGCCGAACCAAATACCCTACTTCGATCAACACTGGCTAGGCCAGTGCCACCCATGCGAATGCGCGAATCGGCCGGGCTTTCAGCCCTACCCGGTTCCGATATACCCTGTCCCCAGGCCTGCAGCCTGGGCTAGACAATCTTCTGGGCTTTCAGCCCTAACTCCACCACTCCACTACTCCACCACTCTGCCAATCCACCAATCCACCAATCCACCAATCTGCCACCACAGCCCACGTGCCCACGTGCCCACGTGCCCACGTGCCCTATGCAACCGCGCGATGGGAGGCTTGTGCGAAGTATTGGCTGATGGCAGACACAACCTGCTCCTGCTCAATGGAAGTCAGCTCAGGGTAGATCGGCAAATGCAGAATTTCGGCTGCGGCGCGTTCGGTTTCTGGGAGACTGCCGCTCGGATAGCCACCATCCTTAAAGCAAACTTGTTGATGCAGGGGGATCGGGTAATAGATCTCGCAACCAATCTGTCGCTGCTGTAGGTAATTGCGCAATTCATCGCGGCGACCATCGCTGATCCGCAGACTAAACTGGTTCCATACGTGAAAAGCTGCCGGGTCGCGATAGGGGAGACCGATACCGCCATTGCTTGCGTTACCAGTCAATCCAGCTCGTTCGAACAACTCGAAATAGCGACAGGCATTTTCTTGACGCGCCGCAGTGTACGACTGTAAATGTCGGAACTTGACCAGCAGTGCGGCAGCTTGCAGGGTATCCAGGCGACTGTTGATACCGACAGCCGAATGATGATAGCGGGGCCGCATGCCATGCCCAGCCAACAGTCGCAGGCGATCGGCGAGGACATCGCTGTTGACGGTCAGCATACCACCATCTCCCAAACCGCCGAGATTCTTGGTGGGGTAAAAACTGGTGCAACCCATTTGTCCCCAGCTACCAATAGGGCGACCGTGGTAGGCCCCCCCAATAGCTTGAGCCGAGTCTTCGATGATTGGAATATCACGATTGTGGGCGATGTTGCAAATGGCATCCATCTTGGCAGCTTGGCCGAACAGGTGGACTGGAATAATTGCGCGAGTACGAGGAGTGATAGCCGCTTCGATGGCTGCAGGGGAGATGTTGTAGGTCAATGGATCGATATCGGCAAACACGATTTTTGCACCCAATCGGCTAACGCAACTAGCAGTGGCAAAAAAAGTAAAACTAGGTACGATCACTTCGTCTCCGGCCTCAATCCCCAAGACCATAAGAGCCAACAGCAGCGCGTCGCTACCCGATGCGCAGCCGACGGCGTGTTTGGTATTGGAAAGGCGTGCTACTGACTGTTCGAGCTCGGTGACTTGGGGGCCATGCAAAAAACGTCCACTGTCGTAGACTTCTGCCAGGGCTTGCAGAACTTCGGAACGTATCGCATCGTTGCCTCGACTAACATCCAGCAGGGGAACTGGAATTGAAGTCGAATTGGAAAACGAGAGTGAGGCTTGATTACCGGCGTGAAGCATGATTGGCCATCCTTGACCGAGTGAAAAATGGTTGTGCGGCATTCAGCCCAGACGTGTCGCCTAACGATTCGGCACGGGGTAAACCAGCGTTTTGGTTCTCGCCGCAGTTTTTGCAGCCTTGAAAGTACAATCTGGCCCGCTTTGAAGTCAATGGCTTTCTCAACCCGTACTACAACGACGGATGGTCGGAAATCAGATGATTCCAGTGATCCAGCAACCATTCTTCGTGCTCAGCGGTGGCGGAGAAATCAACCATGCGTCCCCCCCCATGAGCGTCGCCGAAAGGGTAGCGGAGATGGTTGTCGCGGATCAACAGATTGCTTCTCGCGATTTTCTTGAAGCCGAGGTCGCGATATTCCCAATCGTTCAAATGATGTGGCAAGGCCTGTTCGTAGTGCATTAGTACTAACGAGTTGTCGCCGGAGCATCCCAGAATTGCCGCGTTCAGTAGCGGTACACGGTCGCTGATGTCGGGATGGACGAGGAATTCGTGAACGAAGATCAGTTCACAAACGAAATCTTCCAAATTTAGATCCTTGCGAAACTTGTCCCCCTGGCGACTCATCAGCGTTTCGTAGACTTCGATCCACGTGGCGGAGGCAGCATCGCACAAATGGACGGGAGTGTATCCGAGCCTTTCGGCTAAACACCAATCCATACGCTCGGCCCACATGCGGCCCACCACATATTCACTGTCCAAGTCGTCGTGTTCGCTGAGTTCCGAGAATTGCCCTGGGGCCACAATGTCAACTAAAATTGGAACGACAAAATCAGCCTCGCTTTCGCGGGCAATTGGGACGCGACAATTAACGTTAACGTGCATGGAACCACTTTACGGGTAACGAACCGCTCCAGTCCTTGTTCGAACAGGGGTTCCGTCATGTTACTTGCCAGCTTCCGTGACGCTAGCCTTCCCACCCGCAAGCTCGCAAAAACTTCACGAATTTGGGTTCTCCGGCCAGTCATGCTTGGGGTAGCGACCACGCAATTCTTTGCGAACTGTGGTGTAGGTATTGGCCCAAAAGCTGGCCAAGTCGTCGGTGATTTGCTGCACGCGGCCATTGGGTGCAAGCAAATGCAGCAGAAGTGGTATGCGCCCATCGGCCAAACGGGGTGTATGCTCCCATCCAAAAAATTCTTGGATGCGCGCCGCCAAGACGGGGGGCTTGCCGATTTCATACTGCAGCCAAACGCTCCGCCCGGTCGGCAAATCAATGCGCTCGGGTGCTTGGGACGCCAACAGTTTTCTGCCTGCGGTGGTCAACAGACCCTCGAACAAGCTTTTCCAGGGGAGAAGTTTCAGCTCATCTAGTTTCCGCATGCCATAACACCAGCCGCCGATCGTCTCGGCAAGTCGTTCGGTATCGAAGGAGGGGAGCGGTGCTTCAGGCAATTCTCGCGCTAACCACTTCATGCGGGCTAGCAAACTCTGCAAATCTTTGTCCTTGGGTGGCAAGAGCCGATCCAAGCCTTCCGCTGCCGCCCTCGCCAGCAATCTCGCCGTCTCCTCATCCAGTGGCGTCTCGACGGGAGTTTCATTGAGCAACAAGTCGAGAAAAAAATCGCGTCGACGCGTCACCACGGCGGAAGTGGTTGGATTAAAAAAACGTTCCTCACGCTGCACTCGCAACTCTAGTGGCAACCAGTCCGTTTCAACGGCGGTCGCTTGACGCACGCGGGCTTCGCTTCCACCAGCGTCGACGTCCAAACACAGAAAGAGCTCAGAGCGTTCAACACTTGACTGACTTTCGAGTTTAACGCCGCGTCCCCCGACCATCAATCCGCGAGGATCAGCCGCTCCCCGCCGCTTAGCCACTCGATCGGGATAGGCCAGCAGCAGCGCTTGTTGCAGTTGATTGACCAGTCGTTGGTCACTGCCTGGGCCGAGTTCCTCCTTCACGATCCCGAACAATTGGTCGGCCACTCGCAAAACATGGCGTGCCGCTCCAACTTTAATTTCACCGAGATGGCAATCCTCCGCAATGCGCTCGCCATGTTCGGCAAAACGCTGCAGTGCGATCACTTGGGCTGTCACATCGCATTCGCACAGTTGTTGGTTGTCGCGTCGTGGATGGCTGGCAGTCGAACGGGTTCGACGATCAAAAATCTCGCGCTCGCTCAGGGCGGCGGCGGCCAGCGCGGCGGCTTTGGGAATCGCCAACTCATGACCGGCGATGAGCAGTCGTGCCACGCGCGGGTGGACGGGGAATTTGTTCATCAACCGCCCCAGCGGAGTGATACCATTGTCGTCCGTGGCACCTAATAATCGTAGCGTCCGCAGCGATTGCTCGATGGCCTGCGGAGTGGGGGGAGTCAACCACGGAAACGCAGTCAGGTCAGTTTCACCCCAACATAGCAATTCCAACGCCCCCCCTGTCAAATCGACGCGCAGGATTTCTGGTTCCAGGTGATCGGCGCGGCTGCGACCGGTGATCTCATCCCACAATCGCATGCACACCCCTGGTGCCGTGCGCCCCGCGCGACCAGCGCGCTGATCGGCCGATGCCTTGGAGATCGGCTCGAGCACCAGCATATTCAAGCCGATGGCCGGATCGATGCGTTGGACCCGCGCCCAACCACTGTCGATCACAACCCTTACTCCATCGATGGTCAAGGAAGTTTCCGCCACGTTAGTGGCTAGGATTATCTTGCGTCGCGAGCTGGGGACGAGCACTGCATCCTGTTCAGCAGGGGACATTTCTCCGTAGAGTGGGAGCAACTTCCAATTTTTACTGGGCGCATCGTGCTGCAACATCAACTCGACGTGCATGATTTCACTGACCCCAGGGAGGAAGACCAAGATATCTCCTTCGAAGTCCTTGGTCGCGGTGCCGATGGCGTGGAGCGTTTGTTGCAACATGCGTTGTCTGGGACTGGGGGGCGTACGTCCCCGCGTCGCCGTCGATTGAAAACGACTGTGGATGTGTCGCACCGGAAAAGTTTCCGCAGTCACCGTGATGATCGGCGGATCATCCAAATATCGCACGAGGCTTTCGCGTTCCAGCGTAGCCGACATCAACACCAATCGCAGCTCCGGACGCAGTTGAGTTTGGATACCGCGCAACATCCCCAGCAGTAGATCCATTTCCAATGAGCGTTCATGGAATTCATCCAGCACCACTGCAGCTACATCGGCGAGGACTGAGTCGCTCTGCAATTTGCGCAACAGAATTCCAGGCGTCATAGCGATCAAGCGACTCTCGCGACTGATGCGTGTGTCGAAACGAACTTGATAGCCGACCAAGCCACCGACATTGACTTGCATTTCAGCGGCGATGCGCGTGGCGGCGGCGCGGGCGGCGATGCGTCGCGGCTGAATCAACAGGATCTTGCCACTCGGGAAATCGCTCGGCTGTTTCGCTGGAGAGAAATCGACACTCTGCTTGGCTGCTTGCACAATTCGTGGACTGGCCAGGGGCAACAGGGCTGGCGCGGCCCGAGTTGTTTTGCCCGTGCCTGGTGGTGCCTCGATAATCAAACACGGATGCTCCGCGATCGCTTGCACGATGCGCGGCAAGTGCTGATCGATGGGGAGCGCGGGGCGGTCGAGTTTCAATGGAATAGTAAATCTCGAATTGGAGGAATTGTTAATTCACCAGTGGGCAATGCCATTGGTGACCAGTATCAGCTCGACGCGCGGAGTCCTGCGTCAGTTGGCAACATTAGAAGTTAAATAGGTTATATTGTCGATATTCACACCTTTGTAAGCTTCGACCGACAATTAACAGTCGCGTCTTAAACGTAGCTGCGGTCACCAGACCGCAGGGAGTCTACGTTGTGGCGGAAGCAGCTCCGACAGTCGTCTTACTTCATCGGTGGAAGTTACCACATATCCTCCTAACGAGCAGTTTTGGTGATGAGCCTAGATACCGTAGAAATCGATGGCGTGCGATTGAAGCTTGCTTCTGCGATGGACAATCGTGGCGAGTGGATTGGCCAGCGCGAAGTGCTCAAGCAACTCTTGGCTTGTTGGCTAGTGGTCGATGATAGCGACTTGCCACTCACGCCACGGTTGGTGGGAGTACCAGGGATTGGCAAAACCGCCCTGGCCATGTCTGCGGCGGCCATGCGCAAGCAAGAACTGTATGTTTTTCAATGCACGGCCGATACTCGCCCCGAGGATCTGTTGGTCACGCCGGTCCTGAGCCAACAAGGGACGATTTCCTATCACGCCTCCCCGTTGGTTACCGCCATGTTGCGTGGGGCCGTGTGCGTGCTCGACGAGGGGAATCGCATGAACGAAAAGTCGTGGGCCAGTCTCGCACCGCTCTTCGATCAACGTCGCTACGTGGAATCGATAGTGGCTGGGATTGTGATTCGTGCTCACAAGGATTTTCGCGCGGCAGTGACCATGAATCAAGACGATTCCACTTATGAGATCCCCGACTATATCCTCAGCCGCCTACAACCGACTCTCCCGCTTGGGTTTCCCAACCGACAAGATGAATTGGCCATCCTGCAGTATCACCTGCCGTTTGCCGAAGCGGACATGTTGGCGATGACGGTCGAGTTTTTACAGCGCTCCCATGATTTGCAATTGGATTTTTCGGCGCGCGATGGATTGAACTTGTTGCGCTACGCGCTCAAACGCTTGTCGCAAGACCCCGAACATCCGCTCAGTAAGGATGCGGCCTGGCATGAGGCGCTGGAGCGTTGTTTGGGAGAAGATGCTGTCAACTTAGAAGTCCTGGCCGAACGCAAAAGCCGGGACCTGGGTGGCAATATGTTACCCCTTGGCCTCGGTGATTTCTTTTTTGATCCCGACGATCCCCTGCATCCCGACTTCGACGGCGAAGATGACGAAGACTGACTCGCACTAGCTCTGAATAGCATTGTTCGCCCAGCCAATACTAGCTCGACGCGCCAGCGAGTGGGTCCCTGCCGGTGATGCCCAGCGGTCAACCCAAACGCACAATGCGAAGACCCACTCGCTGGCGCGTCGAGCTGTTATTTTATCGCTCAGCTACCAAACAGCATTCGCGGCGATTGGAGGCAAGTTGCCTGACTTCGACCCGTTTATACCCCCAACCACGCACGCGGGCGATGTAGTCATCCATCTTGTCAGCTAACTCATACGACGAGAGTTTCAACGTCAATATCAGCCCGGCGATGTGGCTGGTCTTGTAGGTGACAATGTCTTCCACCGCGTCGAGCGTGTAGTTGGGAGCGACATTGGCATCCGCGACCAACCACCGAAACTTGGAATACATTTTACGGCGCATGGCTGACGATTTGCCGCGCCAGTGCTCGAAGCGCGGATTGGATAACAGCAAAGGATCCATTTCGGCAGGATCGATTCCTGTGACTCGCAGTCCAAGATCGAGCAGTCGTTGACAAGAGCCACCGGGCGCGCTGCCAATTTCGACGATCCAATCATCGGGCTCGATGGGTAGTTCACTCCATGCGATGGCTTCCGCCATTTTCAAATAAGCGCGGCTGACCATGTGGCTCGGTGCTGGGACGTCGTAGGCGCCTCCCGGCCAACATTCGTGCTTGTACTCCGCTACGTGATGACCAATCAGCCAATGATTCGGTTCTACCAGCACCACGTCGAGCACCCGTTGGCCGAGGTCGGTCTCCAGATTAATTTGAGGCGCATATCCGACCAGACGCAGGCGTTTACTAAAAATTTTTCCGATTTCCTGACAGACGGGTGTGGGCCCCGGTTCGAAGCCCTTCATGCCTGGTAGATCCCGATCGCGTTCAAAAACATGGATTGCTGGCCAATCTGTGCCTGCTAGCTCCAGCGCCTGATCGACCAATTTTTCGGCCGTCAATTCACCTTCCGTGGTTTCCCGAACTTGCCCGATTGCCGTCCCTGACAAGCGAATCATCCAGTCGTGGGGTACGGCGGGGACTGCTTCCTGGTTATCCAGTGCCGCTTGTTCGTCGGGGGGGGAGGCTGGTGCAGGGGCATCACCCATCTTTAAGGTTAGGAGCCCTGGACGGGAAAAGGCGAGTCGAAAAGGGGCGTTGGGACCGGTCCAACGCGTCTTGAGGGTCGGTTCCGTCCCATGTTGGCAAAGCAGAAAGACAAATTGATCTTGATCGATTCGGGGTGTAATGGGCAAAGGTTCCTGGACGAGAGGCGGGGTCATCATCTATAACAGTGAGTAAGTTTTTGTTGTCGAATTTTATCTGCGGCAGAAATCTAGCACAGGCATCGTTTGAAACTGGGGGTCAACCTGAGTGAACTCTGCCTAGTTTAACTGCTTTCAGAGCGAACACAGGATTACGTATGGCAAAAAAAGAAGAAGCGTTCGAAGTCGAGGGGACTGTCACACAGGCCCTCGCCAATACCCGGTTTAAAGTGCAGCTTTCGACTGGCTCGGAAGTTCTAGCGCACGTCGCCGGTCGGATGCGAAAGAATTTCATTCGCATCGTGCCGGGTGACAAAGTTCGAGTTGAGCTGTCACCTTATGATTTGACTAAGGGACGCATCACCTTTCGCGAACGCTAAGAGCCACGTTCAGCCACAATATCAGCTCGACACGCCAGCCAGTGGGTGTTGCGCGCCAAGACGGCGACGAGCGACCTCCAACTCATATCTGGTGCACCAATGGCTGGCGCTTCGAGCTGAGAATCGCATCTTTCGCGGTCCTCGCCGCTATTCAGTCCGGCGTGAAACCGTTAGCCTATACAGACTGCCGCGCGCCATGAAAAGGAGTTTTTGTGGCCACTACGGCAGCGAGCAACTTTGCTCGGCGGGCGCTCCAGTCGGGAAAGCAGCCCGCGAGAATAGGATCTTAAACCAAGGAGTTAACGTATGCGTTTTCGTCGCTTCGTCTTAGGGGCTGCCACGCTGGCGGTCATTACTTGTGCAGTCGGCCTGCAGACAGTTCGGGCTCAACAAGCTCAACGCCCCGTGGGAATCGTCTCCATCGCGCCGCTAGATCGTCTCCTGCAGGATACGACCTATCTGCTCAGAGCCGTCAATGTACCTGAAGTCAGTGGCCTGGTCAGCCTCATGGCGAACCAGTACACACAGGGGCTCGACCGTAGCCAGCCCATCGGTGTCTCAATAACGCTCGAAGGGGAAATGCCAACGGCGACTATCTACTTGCCCATGAGCAGCCGCGAGCAGTTCTTCGGTGCGTTGGGTGGAATGGGAATCGAGCCCGACGATCTAGGGAATGGCCTGTTTGAAATCGACGCTGGCGGACAAACGATTTTCGCCAAGCAGACCGGCAACTGGATGTACGTTGCCCAATCCGAACAAGCCCTCGCCAACGTCCCCGCCGATCCAGCCAAATTGCTGGGCGCTCTTCCGCAACAGTATAACTTGGCCGTCAGCGTCGACGTGCAAGCCGTGCCACCTCAAATCCGACAAGTGGCCATCGATGGTCTGCGCGATGGAATGGAACGTGGCATGGCCGAACAGCGTGACCTGTCTCCCGAGGAGATGAAAAAAGCAGAGGAACTGGCCCAAGCCAACATCCAGCAGATCGAACAGATGGTCAGCGATACTGACAAAATCATTGTGGGATGGAATGTCGAACCGAGTCAGCAACGCATCTATATAGACGTCGCCGCACAATTCTTGGCTGGTAGCAAGTTAGCCAATGCGATGGCTGCTATGAAGGATCTCAAATCCGATTTCACTCAGTTGCCATTCCCAGGAGCGGCCATCAAAGTGAACTTTACATCCAAGATCGCCGAAGAGGAAAAGGCGTCGCAGATCATGAACCTGCGGAATTCGTTTAAGCAAATGGAACAGATGGCACCCGCCGCTGATAAGGAATTGGCCAAACAGGTCTCCGAAGGCCTGTTCAAGATCATCGAGCAGACGATTCAGGAAGGAATCTTCGACGGGGCTGGCAGCGTAAGTGTGGCCGATGATACCTTCCGCGCCGTGATTGGTGGTCGCGTGGCTGATGGTAAATCGATGGAAGCTGAATTAAAGCGCATCGCCACTGGTGTATCTGGTAAGCCCAACGCACCTCAATTCCAATTCGGAGTGGGGCAGCACAAGGGGATGAACTTGCACAAAGTTATTGTGCCGATCGACTCTAGTGATCGCAATGCTCAGAAGGTCTTTGGCGACGCGCTGCAAATTCACCTTGCCACCGGCGACAAGACCTATTTGGCCACCATCGATCCCACCGGCGATGCCGCACTCAAGTCGGCCATCGATCGCATCGAGAATTCACAGGGTGAGACAGTCGTCCCACTCAACGCTACGATCCAAGCAACTCAGTTGCTGAAGTACGCGCAATCCGTCGCCCCTAATCCGCTAATCGACATCGCCCTGCAAGCGATCCAGGAGCATAGCGGCAAGGACAAAGTCGAAGTCACCGCGCGGATGATCGACCGCGGTGCCATGTATCGCATCAGTGTCGAAGAAGGGGTGCTCCGCGCCGCCGGTTCAGCCGCCAAGGGGGGCGGTCGAGACGGAGGAGGATTCTAAACCGTATCTCATTCGACGCAGCCAATTGATTTTCAATGTAGCCATCACGCATCCGCGCGATGGCTACTTTTTTACCGTGGCTACGTTCGCCAGAACGTAGACTCTCTCTTCCGTAGCTACGTTCGCCAGAACGTAGACTCACTCTTCCGTAGCTACGTTCGACAGAACGTAGACTCTCTGCGGTCTGGCGACCGCAGCTACTAGATGTATTGGTAAAGAAGCCGCGTCGATGGACGAGCAATTCGAAAATGTGATTTCACCTCGACTCGCTCCCGATCGACGCCGCGTCACTTGGATTGTAATTGTCGGCTTGTTGCTTTTGACTATTGCCCTGGCATGCATGGTGGCGTTGAAACGCAACCAAGCCATTGCGTCGGCCAAGAATGCCGGCATGTCCCCTCTGGTTGGCACCTGGCGCAACGGGGAACAATCCGTGCTGAATCTACGCGCCGATGGTACCGGACGTCATCGCTGGAATCTTGAGAGCTCAGAATTCGGCTACTTCGAATGGGAGGTCGCCGGTGGGCAACTACGAATTCGTCTGTTTTCGAAACCTCCAAGCTGGAGGCTGAGGGCCATGTTATTATTCCAAAATTACGGCGATCAATTCGAAATTGTTGAAAAATCGGATAGCGTGCTGTTGCTTCACGACTCAACGAGCGGGAATGAAATCCGTCTTGAGAGATGCAGCGACCCGGAGTTGGAAGCTCAGTGAAGGGAAATGGCGCTGGTGCCATCTCCGCTCAATATGCCAATCACATCTCCGCTGAGGGAATGTCAGGCAAGAAAGCTTGACGTACGTTAATACAAATCGACTTGGGCGAAATAAATTGCGGTAGTGAATTGTTCACAGGCTTCGTGCGCGGAATAGTAGCTGACCCACAGTTGATCGTCGTACCAAACCAGGCCTGCGTAACTGGTGTCGCCCCCAGAAGGGAGCGTTAGGAACTCAGTGAGTTGATCATTGACAGGATCGAGCCAACACAGGGAGGTGCGGACGCGTTGGTCATACAGACGCACGGCGGCGATCAAGCGACCATCCGGCAACCGCAACAGATGCGGACCTCCAATGCGCACACCTAGGTCGCGCCATTGCCAATCGGAATACGGTGGCAGGGCTGTTCCAAGTTGACCAGTCTTGCTCCCCGCATCGCGTCGTAAAAAACAATAACACTTGCCCGTCGGCTCAAACACCAACGATGATTCGTTGGGATAACCTGTTGTGAACAAGCGATCTACCAACACATCGAAACTCATACCGTCGCGACTATGAAATAGTTTCACCAATTGCTCCGGAGAATTGTGAGTGGTGTAGCCGACGCCATAGGCCACGCCAGCCCGCCAAGTCGTGCGCCACAGCCAATTGTCCTTCTCACCTATCGGATGTGCGTCGCTCCACTTGGTCCCGTCGTTGGAGAACCAACTCAGCGATTGATGTTTGTAGTGGCTGGTGTCGTGCTGAGCACCAGCCCCAGAGAGCATCAGCCGATTGTCGGGGGTGATCGTCAATTTGGCATCGCGCAGATCGGCGGTATCACTGGTAATCCGCGCGGCGGAAGTCCAGTGCTGACCATCCTTAGATTTAATGACCCGCAATGCTCCGTCGAGTGAAACGTGGGCAGTCCCCTCGCGAAAGACACAAAACCACTGCTTATCAAAGCGTAGCAAATCGGTAAATGCGTTGTGCTTACTCTGGTCCCAAATACGCGCCACGTTGACCAACCGCGCTAGACCCGCGCGACGATACAGGCTCTTTAGGGAAATGCGGCGAATGGAAGATGTCGCTAAATGTTGGGCGGGCGCTCGGCGGCCATCGCCATGTCCAAGCAAAACATGATCGCCAATAAATTCGATGGCCGTGTAGCAGTACCAACCGAGTGGATCGCCCGCGATGACTTGCGACTCCGACCAACTTTCGCCATCGTCGCTGGAGATCGCATAACAAAACGGCGTGCGGTGTTTTCGCTCCGCTAGCGGCAGTTGCGAGTGGTCGTTCCACACTGCCAGCAAATCGCCCGTGGCGGGAATGCGCTCGATCGAAGCAGGGGAACGTGGCGAGGCCAAACCCATGGGGGTGAACTCGCTCCACGTATTGCCTCGATCACTGGAGTAGGCGCGGTACTGTTCACCAGCGTCAGTGCGAATCCACATCATCAGTCTTCCATCGCGCAGTTCCACCACTCCAGGTTCTTGGGCCATAATCCTGGTTCCAGCGGGACGCGCTGCAGTTTGCATTGTTTGCGAACGATGCCAAGTCAGGCCGTTATCGTCGGAGTGGTAACTGGTGATCTGCCCAGCCCAATCGGGTGCGGCTTGTCCAGGCAAATTATGCAGTGCAACAGGAATGATAATCCGTCCACTGCTTGCCCCATCGCTGGGTTGCAGTTGCAGTGCGCGATCGTTGTTGAGCACGTAGTAGCCGCGCTGATCGTCGGGGATGATCGTCGTCGGCGCGCTCCATGACTCCCCTTCGTCTTCCGAAAATCGCAACAGCGGCCGACAGTCGCTGAGTGAATCCTTGCGCATGTAAAACAGCGCAATGCGGTCATCGTCTAGCCGCAACAACGAGACCGACATCACGTTCCACTGCCCCTCGTTGACCAACGTCAACACATCTTCTGTCGACCAAGTCGCGCCACCATCGTGACTTGTGCGACTGACCAACAGCGCGGCATCGTGATCGCCAGCCCCAGCGGAGAAGCGTGTATAAACAAAACGCAGGTCACCATTTTTTAAGCGAATGAAATCCCCTTCACTGTTGCGCGGGTTATCGGGGCCAGGAGACAGGGTCAATACCGGCTGCTTTTCCTGTAGCCACTCCCAAGCTGCAAAGTAGCGAAGTCCCAGTTCGCGGGCCGCTGGCGCATCAAAGTGAACTTCATCACCCTTGTGGTTCAATCCGCGACTATGAGCAAAGGCTACGTTGGTGCATTGTTGCGCGACGCTACGATGTGCTTGGTCGATGCGAAATCGGTGAACATCCCACGGACGCCCAGCGAAATGCCCTAGTTGTCCAATCAGAAACGGCACTTCGGGCCCATGCCACTCGGTTCGAAAACGCTCGATCAGCGCTGCCAGTTTAGCTTGGTATGTTTCGGATAAGCCAGCTTTTGAATCGCTTTCTCCTTGATGCCACAGGATTCCTTTGAGGGTTCCAGACTGGAGCGCGACCATAACGCGAGCGACTGCGTCATCGTAGGGATGGGAATTGGTCGGTTCGTAGTAGGCGCCCGGTTGCCAGCTATCGATGGGGGAGCCACCGACAGCGCACGGGATCAGCCCGACTGTGACATCGGGGTGCGCGTCGGCGTAGGCGATCGCGAAACTCCGGCCTGGGCCAACACCGACGACTTGGGGTTTGTCGAAATGGAGCGGGTCGACGGCAGGTCGCCAAGTCCCCTGCTGGTCGAGCATCAGCACGCGTGGATGAGGTTTTAAGTCGATCTCAGACACCTCGCCACGACCCGCCATGTTCGATTGCCCGGCCAGCAGAAACAGATGGTACTCGGTTGGCTCCGCTGCATGGGCTCGGTGTTGTGGCTGACTGATCAGCAGGCCAGCGGCGCTCAAAGACAGGACGACAATGCCGATAGATCGCATGGCTGGCTCCGCGACAGGATGGATAGTAAGCAGGATAGATAGTCAGGTGGGATGTATTACTATACACCAACCTCTCGCTGTCTAGGCGACTCCGTCGCTCGAGCTCTCCACAGTGAGTCATTACTTCGAATGATGGAGTTTGGGGTAGATCAAGGCTACTTCTGGGTTCGTTCGTTGAGAGTCGATTAATGGCCAGCGCGGATCGACAGGTAAATTTTGCGACAGGAAAATTAGATAATCGATCTGGTCATTTTCCTGTCGGTAAATCTTCCTGACGTGTCTGGGATATTGGCGCACGACGGAACAGCCAGCATGCTCCGACCAAAAGAAGTGCGGAGGCATGGGGACACTGCGTGACAGTTGATTCGTGCACTACCTTTGAACGATGGATGCAGACCGAATGGTCCGACAAAAAGATGATGCGGCAAAAAGATGAAGCACTCGGATTCAAGATGCGGTAGTGGTGGAGCAGTCGCTCTTAAGGTCGAAGTCGAGAGACGAATCGCCGGCGATAATTTCCACTTTCAGTTTCGAGCGGACGTTGTAGCAGGCTGGGACTTTCTCGTTCTTGCTACGCTTGGGGGCGGCATCGGGATCTTCCTCGGCATCACCTGCCGCGTCGGACATGCCACCACTGGAGTCCCCCAAGGGATTCTTATCGGTCGCGATCTCGATTCGCTTTGTTCCAGGTATCACTCCCGATTTCTGATTGTTGAGCATCATCCTGTAATGCCCCGCCTCATCGGTGACGCCATACGAATGGGTCTTGTCGGCCTCGTTGACCAGAAAAATGGCTGCCTTGGGCAATGGTTTCCCGTCCAACGTAATGGTCCCAGCGATCTCAACTAGTCCGAGTTTACTGTAATCCGCACGTGGCCCTTGAGAACAGCCAATCGCGACTGAGATTGCCAAGCTAAACGAGAGTAGTGTGAGTTTTCTAAATAAGTTCATGTCCCAGAGTTCCTATTGATCGATCGAAACGGGGTTGCCATCGTTGCGAGCTCCGAGATTCTGGTAGACCTTTAAATCGATGCTATCGGAGAGATAATGCACAGAGCCATCACACAAACCAAACTGCGCGCCGCCGACGTGATAGCTGCCAAACGCTAGTTCCATCAAGTGACCGTGAGTGCCGGGATTAAGCGTTTGAGTGTTCATGGGCATGTAGAAGCTTCCCGACGCTTCGCTGAACTCCGTACCACCTGTTCCACCCTGGCAATTGCACGGGTCGGCTTGTGGCGAGCCAATAATCCACCAATCCATCCCTTGACCATCCTTCACAAAATCTGGATCGGTGTGCGATTCACCAATGGCGACCGTATGGCTGGTTCCATCGCTCATGTCGCCGAAGCGAATGGCGCTACAGCCATAGAAGACACCATTGAGATTCGTCATTTCAAACGACTTAGTCCCTGGTACGGGTAGCGTCGAGGTATCGTCAGAGGTGACTTCGTTGCCGCCATTGCCTCGGTAGCTGACCGGGACGCGATCGGTTACGCCGTTGTAGGTCATGTGCTCGGGAAGCGGTAGACTGGGACAACGAAAAGCGGAGATAACCTTGCTCAGCGCAGTCTCATTGGGAGTGTTGTTCGTGTCCCAATTGCGATTCTCAGCAAATTCGAGCGTGTTGTAGATATTATTCTGTTCGATGTAGGGGAGGATCATGGCCGACCACAACGTGCCATGGGTGTTCCAGCCAAACGGGAACTTCTTGTGAGTGCTCTCATAGTTGTGCAGTGACAAGGCCAACTGTTTGACATTGTTGCTGCAGCTCATGCGTCGCGCCGCCTCGCGGGCCGCTTGCACTGCCGGAAGTAATAGACCAACCAGAATGCCAATGATGGCGATGACGACTAACAATTCGACGAGTGTAAATCCGTTCTTTTTAAATGACGCGACCATTTTGGTTCGGCTCCACTAAACCTCAGACTGATTGGACAATCGACACACACAATTTTCGTAACCGTAGCCGATCTCGCAAGAGATTGGTGCTGGTCCAAAGTCTTGCGACTTCGTCTACAACGGGGATTGCTGCTACACTCGATGATGCTAATCATGTGGGACGACGTGACACTCAGCTTCCTTCACATCCATGCGTTGAGACACGCAACCATCGGAATCTTCATCTATTATTAACGTGAAAGCAAGCACCCAATTTGACGGTGATCGATGGGTGCATGCCGTGATTGATAAGCTGTCTTATTTTCGATAAAGTGGAGAGTCGTGGCGTATCCCGGTGAACCTCAGGCGCTAGCCGTGGGCGGCACCCGCAACGTGGGCCCTCGTTCCCAGGCTCTGCCTGGGAACGCACTGCACCGGAGGCTCCGCCTCGTCCTGCCAGTATTAACAGGCGGAGCCTGCAAGGCACGGGGTTCCCAGTCGGAGCCTGGGAACCAGAAAAACTTTAAGAAGCAATAAACGATGCACTTTGGTGACAAACTCGCCGAACAAGTCCTGGAAAAAAAGTCGGCTGTGTGCGTGGGACTCGATCCGCGTTGGGGGAGCTTGCCTGCCTCAATTCGCGGTTCGATCGCTTCGGAGGATTTAGTTTCCGTGGCGGCGGCAACGCAGTGCTACTGCCAAGAAGTGATTGACGCGGTGGCGTCGCAGGCGGCGATCGTCAAGCCGCAAGCCGCCTTTTTTGAACAACTCGGACCGGCGGGGATGCAAGCTCTGGCAGGTGTCATTCTGCATGCCAGAAAAGCGGGCCTGTTGGTGCTACTCGATGGCAAACGGGGCGATATCGGTTCCACCGCCGAAGGCTACGCCGATGCTTATTTGGGTCAGGCAAGCCCATGGAAATGCGATGCGCTAACTGTCAATCCTTACCTGGGTGACGATACCTTGGCTCCTTTTGTCGGTGCCGCCGAAGCGCGTGAAGCGGGCATCTTCGTGCTGGTGAAGACTTCCAATTTGGGGAGTGGTTTCCTGCAAGATCAAAAGCTGGCTAGTGGCCAGACCATGTACCAGCGGGTGGCACACGTCGTCGAACAACAAACGCAGCGCTCAGTCGGCAGTTCGGGTTATGGAAGCGTGGGAGCCGTGGTGGGCGCGACCTATCCTCAGCAATTGGCGGAGTTGCGAAGCCAAATGCCGCGGGCTTGGATCTTGATCCCAGGCTATGGTGCGCAAGGAGGAACAGCCCAGGACGTGGCTCACGGCTTCGATTCCCGTGGCCTGGGGGCGATTGTCAACAGCTCACGCGGCATTATCTTTGCCTACAACTTACCCGAGTATCAACAACTCGACTGGCAACAGGCGGTCTCTCAGGCCACTCGCGATATGGCCGAGCAACTACGCGCGGTGTAGTTCTTGCCGCATGAATTGCTCCAATTCGGGCTGCTGGAACTGAAAACCAGCCTCGTTGAGACGCCGTGGAATTGCCCGACAACTGCACAGCAGGAGCGCGTCGGCCATCTCTCCCAAAGCTAGCCTGAGCCCCCAAGCAGGAACTGGGACCCAAGCCGCAACTTTGAGCACGCGGGATAAGGACTGCGTGAATTCTCGATTGGTGACTGCTTGCGGAGCGACCACATTGTAAGGACCGCTGGCAGCTTGCGTCTCGATCATCCACTGCAGCACGTTGACGCAATCTTCCAGTCCGATCCAGCTCCAGTACTGCTCGCCAGATCCGAGTCGTCCTCCCAGATTCCAACGGAAAACGGGAAGGGCTTTTGCCAACGCTCCCCCTTCGCGAGCGAGCACCAACCCGAAGCGAGGATGAACCACGCGAATCCCTTTTTCGGCTAGTGGCTGACAAACATCCTCCCAATCCCGCGCCACATCTGCTAAGAATTCGTTGGCTGGGAGCGTCTGCTCGTCGACGATACGCGTTCCTTGATCGCCATAGATGCCAACCGCCGACGCGGAAACGAATACCGAGGGGGGAGTATCGAGTTGAAGGACTTGATCGACGATTCGTCGCGTCGCCGCCACTCGCGAGTCTCGAATGAGTTGTTTCTCGCTTGACGTCCAGCGGTGGGATGCAATGCTGTGGCCAGCCAAGTGCACGACGCAGTGAATGCTGTTGAGCTGAGAGGGATCGAGCAGTCCCCGTTCGGGATCCCAGGGGATCGCTTGGTTAAGTTTTGTGGAGTCGAGTGCTGTGGTTAATCGAGAAGAGCCGACAGCAGAATCGCCTGGCGCTTGGGTAGTGGACACTTCGGAATTGGAAGTGGTAGAGTGTCGAACAATGGGTCGGACACGATAGCCGGCCTGCGATAACTGTCGACACAGGGCCGAACCGATGAGGCCGCCACTGCCACTCACGGCCACTTGCAGGCCACTTCGCAAATCAGTAACGCTCGACTCACTAATTTTCGACATCGACTGCTTTCAATGGATGCTCCACGGCCATCGCGGCCAGCTTCTCCATGGCTCGCTTTTCCAACTGACGCACCCGTTCCTTCGAGATCCGCAAGCGATCCGCCAACTTCTGTAACGTTTGCACGCGGCGATGTCCACCAAGGGAAAAACGGGCGCGAATAATGAATTTTTCACGACGGTCCAGCTTGCCCAACAAGCCACGCAGATGAGCGCGAAGCGCGTGCCACCGCTCATCGCTCATCGAAGACTCACTCGCATCTTCGGCCAAGTCGAGCCCCTGCTCACCGAGGCTGTTGGAAATCTTGAAGCGTTCCTCTTGTCGATCCATCACAAAGCGATAAGAGTTGCGTCGCACCACTTGAGTTGCGTAGGTGGAAAAACGAAAGCCTAATTGGTAATCGAATTTGTCCACCGCGCGAATCAGTGCCATGATACCGTCGCTTAGCAAATCATCAAAACTACACTGCGGATTGGTAAATTTCTTCACGACCGATATCACTAGGCGAATATTGGCGCGAACGATGCTGTCGCGATACCAATCGGCGGCTCGCAACAGTCCCCGCACGCGTTCAGCGTCCCACTGACGAACAGTCACGTGAGAGTGAGATTGCAGGATGCAGTGGGCCCGATACCGCAGAAAGTTCATCCGTTGGAATAACTGACGTTCCTGGGTGGGAGTCAACAGTTGTTCTTCACAGAGGCTGGCGAGGTGCGGGGGGAGCGATACGCGTTTGACAGCTCGCTTACTCTCAGGAGCGGCACAAGAGCTGAGGAACTCGTCCTGTAAGATCTCACGTTCGGCGGTGGAGGTGGCGAACTCAGGGCTGTCAATGAACTCGCTCGCTCGACGTAAGAGCAGTTCGAATTCTGGCTGGGTTAGCCGGTCCGCAGTAGTCTCGCTGCTCAGTTGGCAGAATTTGACAAATGCAGACTCAAGACTTTGCTTGCGAAAAGTCCGCTTGCGACGAATGGGAGAGGCAGCGGTCGCTCTCCCTTCACCAGGGAGAGTCTGTTCAGGTAACCGAGCTGCAGTGCCGAACGCAGATCCTCGGCGATAATTGACATCTAGGCAAGTACTCACGATCATTCCCCTCTTTTTTCACAAACGTCCAAATCGGTCATATCGTTCTATTCGTTCTACCGCCGCTTTACTGGGCTCGCAACTACCAATTGTTCGAAAATCGCTGGAATTCGCAAATTAGTTGGAAAGTCAAACTTGATTGGGGAGTCTCTCAGCGATCTGGTTGACGCCGTGTCATTTGACTACACTGAGGGACGAAGCGTCCAATCCGATCAAGGCTCACGCCGGTAACGGTCGAAATTGTGCGCCGGTCTCGACTGCTGCTGCACATCTCGCTCGGCTTGGAACGCAAATCTGTGGAAGAACAACTGACAACCCGCCAGGTGGCGGCGGCGCTGAGCGTTTCAGAATCGTCCGTCAAACGGTGGTGCAATTGTGGGGCCATTCCCACGATCCGCACCTTGGGAGGTCATCGCCGGATCCCACTAACCGGTTTGATGGAGTTTTTGGAAGTCAACAACCGCGAAGTGAAATCTCCGTTGTTTCCGGGGAGCTTGGCTGGGCCAGCGATGCAGCTAACAGAGGAAACCAGTTCTGAAGAAGTATCCCCCAATCTTTCTGGACCAGAGCTGCTTGCGCAATTGGTATCTGCGTTGGAGAAGGGTGATGAGCTGGCTTGCCGATCGATTTTGACATCAATCTATTCCGCCCAAGAAAACTTCGCAGTGGTGGCCGATCGGTTTGTTGCGGCGGCATTCCACGAAATCGGGGAGCGTTGGAAATACGCAGTGGTGGAGATTTACCAGGAGCGGCGGGCGTGCGAGATTTGCGCTCGGATGTTGCACGAATTGCGCCGGTTGATTCCCGAAGCTCCTGCCGACGCTCCACTGGCGCTCGGTGGTAGTCCAACGGGAGATCAGTACACGCTGCCGAGTAAGTTAGTCGATCTGGTGCTACGCGAGAGTGGTTGGCGGACGATGAATTTAGGTTGTAATCTTCCGCTGACGACCGTAGCCGCCGCAGTTCGCGAGCATCGCCCCAGGCTGTTGTGGCTGAGTGTCTCGGAGGTCGAGTCCCCGAGTGAGTTTGCGCTACAATATCAAGAATTAAGGTCGCAGCTACCGCGCGACCAATTGGTAGTGGTAGGAGGTCGCGCCCTAAATGACGACTTACGTCCCCAGCTCTCGTATACGGCCCACTGCGATAACATGCAGCAACTGGCCTCCTTTGCCAGTGCCGTACATGGCGCCTCCTAATCGTAGCTGCCGTCGCCAGACGGCACGGAGCCTACAATATCAGCTTAGACGGCTGGAATGGCGAGCGTGCCAGACTGCGTTAGTGGTCCAACTTCCGGAATCACTGTACTCTGAGTCGCTGAGGCGATCACTGGTTCCAGCGGAGCATCCAATAGTCGGTCCGCCGGATACCAATCCACGTCAATTCGCGTTCGTAGTCGCTCGGCCAATTGGAGCGTCGCGGGACAGGGGCGCCATAGGCTGCTAACGAGCTGATGTAGTCGCAGGTCGCAAGCGTCGCACAGCAGCGTCGATTCTAAACTCCGCCTGGACGGGACGAGTGTCGTCTTGCTCTCTAGATTTTCTTTTTTGAGCGCATGCTGTGCAACCTGTTCTTGCTCAACCGGAGTGACTAGCAACCGGAATAGCTTGCCGCCGCTGTGGGTAATGTTGGGAAAGTAGGAGGCGATTTGCTTGAACGAAAACGCCGCGTCAGATGAGGCCTGACTGCCGTTAAGTTCAGCGTCGGAGATACCCATCTCAGCCGCCAAACGTCCCACTAAATCATTGGACAGTGACAGCATGTATTTAAGGTTGAAGGTCGATTCGTGGTCCCCCCCTCCCTCTGCTTGCCCATCGTTGATCGTGGGCTTCATTCTCTCAACCCCCGCCTGTTGACTAGCCATGCGGTGAATGGTTGACTCCAAGACGGCGCTGACGCGATTGGCCAGCAATTGCAGCTTGGGAGGTAGCCCCGAAAGATTCACATCCCAGGTCGCTTCGTTGAGCGCTTTCTCTGCATTGATTGAGTCGCACCAACTACGAACTTTCTTGGCTAGAGCTCGCCCTTCACGCTGAAATTCTTGGAGCCGCTCTAGACACTGTTCGCTAAGTCCCTTCAGGTAGCTGGTGAGTGGTGCGGAGATCGCTTTCACGGAGCAGTTTCTCGCCCCCACCCGCGACAGTTGTGCTGCCAGCAGCGGGGCTTCTGTTTCGTAGAAGCTAATGATCGCTTCGATGGTGTTGACTTGAATTTGTTCGATCTGCTTCCAATTGTAGACACGAAGTTTGACGATCTTCGCAATCGCCCGCTTCCAGATTTCACCGTCACTGGCGAGGCTCCGCGCCGCCACATCCGGATCTCTCGACAGCCGTTGTCCCCAGAGTTGCGAAAAGTGCTCGCGCTGCTCGGGCTCTGTGTCATCTAATGACTCGGTGACGGTTCCATCTGAGGAGCCGCCTGAGGTTGCACCACCACGCGCAACTGGGAACGCCATTTCCTTGAGTAGCCGCAGCGTAAAATCTTCGCTGGCTTGCGGCGTTAGCGGGAAATCTCCATCGACGGCTCCCAGGCTGGCCATAGCTCGCGGCCCACTACCCGTTTGCCCGCTACCCGTTTGCCCGCTACTGGTTTGCCCGCTACTGGTATGTCCGCTCCGAGTTTGTTTAGTGGCCATTCCCTTGGGACCAGCCATGTATTGAACAGCCTGCATCAAAGTTTGTTCGCAACACCAGCGTGCAAGTCGCGCAGCGGTCACGTTGGAGGCCACGCTAATTGGCACGCTGGCCGCCGCCCGCAACCAACCGTTCGACGGACCGTCGCTCTGTGGAGTTTCCAATCGCGAGTCGACGAGGATAGCACCCACCGGCGATTGACTGTCGAACCAAGCCAGGTTGGCCAACTCGCGCGCGGCCTTGTCTGCATCCGCCTTGACACCGTGTAGTCCACCATCAACCAGAGTGACCCAGTCGAAAGGCTTCACCGAGGCGACGGAATGTACTTTGTCGCCGAAGTGCAGCGGGGCCACTTCACAATCGCGGTCCATCAAATAGCTCAGCTCAGACAAAGTTGCCAAGCCGGCGGCCGAATACAAATTGGCACTGGCGTTATGCGTGGTGGTGGCGGCTGAGACCAAAGCGCAAATGCGATAGTCGGTGTATGCCAGCTCGCGCAGAATGCGACGAATCATCAAGCCGATTTCGGCGAGCAGTGCGCTCCCTGTGCCACCGTGTAGCGAGGCCATCACGTAGATCCGCAGTGGCTCCTGACAATCAGCGTCTTGTTCATGTTGACTTACCAATTCGCCAAGGTCCGCCGACAAGCGATTTCGCAGCGCGGCGTAATGATCCAGCAATGCTAGGATGGCCAGCGGTCGCACCCCTTCGGTCTTCAACGACCTAGGGATGTTGTACAGCCAACGCCGCGACAAGGGGGAGAATAGATCGGTCGGTGCGTTGCGGTATTCGCTGGGGCGAAAGATACGTAACTCGAAAGCGTGCTTGGGAGGAATTCCATCTTGAAGTGCTTCCACGGTAATCGCATTCAGGGCTGCCGCATCGGTATCGATCACTCCCCATGCGTGGTCATCGACGTCGAGCCGATTGTCGCAATCGCGACTGGCCAGTTGCCGCAAATGCATCAAGCCCTCCCCACCGATCCCACCCAAGCCGATGAACATGGCCCGTGGGTTATTCCAATGCCTGGCCAACGTCCGCGTCTCAATGGCCGGTTGCAGCACTCGCTTGTCGCGGCCAGCCGACTCGGTGGAGGTCTTGCGCTCCTCTGCGGAAGTCGACAGATCGTCCCCAGCCTCGCTCCCTGAATCAGGGGCTTTGAAACTCTGTGCCGGGAGTACCGCTCCCCGAGTTTTCATCAACTGTTCAATAAACAGTCGACATGTGCCATAACGATCGAGCGGATTCTTCGATAGCGAGCGAGCCACCACGGCGCGATCGGCGGGGGGCAACGATTCCAGATTGGGGATTTGAGTCAAATGTTGGCGAGCCAGTTCGCCCGTCGACTTGCCGTTGAAGGGGACTTGCCCCGTCAACATCTCCATATAAACAATTGCCAACGAGTATTGATCGCTGCGATAGTCTGGGCGGCCATCGAAAATCTCAGGCGCAGAGTAGGTGGGAGTCAGCCCACTGACCAACGACTGATTTTGATCGTGCAAGTCCTTGATCAGACCAAAGTCGGCGACCTTGATGCGATCAGCGATAATCAGCAGGTTCCCTGGTTTGACGTCCAAGTGTTGCAGGGCGTGCTTCTGTGACAAATAGTCGAGCGCATCGGCCGCGTCGCGCATGAAGTCCAGGAGTTGGGCCCGCTCGATGCCCGGCGCTCCCTTGCGACGGCACTGCTCGAAACGGTCTAGCAGACTATTCTCCGCCAACTCAGTCACAATGATGACTTGGCTGTCGACGATCTCAATCCGCTCGATCGACAACAGGAACGGGTGATAGACTTGGCGAATTCGCTGCAGACTGCGCAGCTCGCTGGTAGCGTGCGATTGATCTACGGTGCCATAAATCAGCTTGACCGCTTTCTGCAATCCGCCGGGCGCGTCAGCCAACCACACTTCACCGTAGCCACCCGCCCCCAAGCGCTTGCGCAGGGTGTAACCTGGAATCGGTTCTGAACCACTCTTAATTGCCGCGCGGATGGACATACTTCGGTTTGCTTCAATCTACTTTATGATGTTGCTTGTTCAACCATGCTGACTATTCAAGGTGCCGGAATGGCCTGAGTGGGCTCGATCATCAGCGAAGGTAGCTCGGGGACAATTGCGGCTGTTCGCTGAAGGGTGGGAGTTGGGTTGGGTGACGAAGTCGGACGGTTGGGCAAGGACGAAACGGGCTTAGCGGAAACCGGATTGGCAGAGGCCGTTGGCAACGGAATCGAATCGCGGTTGGGGACCGCCGCCGTGGGACGATTGGCCGCCCGTGGAGCTGGTTCATTCGAGGCTTTACCGGTCAGTGTTCCCAAGTTGCCAAAATAATTGCGGCACGCGTGCTGCAAATAATCGATCCGCAAATCGAGTGGTTCACCCCGGTAGGTGCAATAAGCGCGGACTTGATTGAGCAGATCGCGTGGATAGCAGCGTCGCAGTGGCCGATTGCCGCCGCGAAATACCACCTCCAAAAGCTGTTTGACCACTTCTGGTCGCCAGGGAAAGCCCATTGTCGAACAGGCTTTTTCAAACAGACTGAAAAACTCTTCAACCCCAGGATCGCGGATCTCAATCTTAAACGGCACTCGCCGCAAGAAAGCCTCGTCGACCAAGTCGTAGGGTTGCAGGTTGGTTGAAAACAACACAATCTGCTCAAAGGGGACACTAATCTTCTTGCCAGTGGGGAGTGTCAAAAAGTCAATCTTGCTCTCGAGTGGTACGATCCAACGATTGAGCAATTCCGCAGGTGCCACGCGTTGTCGTCCAAAGTCGTCGATCAATAGGCTGCCACAATTGCTCTTGAGTTGGATCGGTGCCTCGCACGTATTGCTCCGCGGATCGTGGCGGATTTCCAAATTGTCGAGCGTCAGTTCGCCACCCACAACGACAGTTGGCCGTTCAATGCGCACCCACCGCCGATCGTAATTCTGCAAGTTGACCAGGCTAGCATCGCTGGCTGAATCTTTCTTGTGATGATAGGCCGCATCGAACAGCTTGATGATCATGCCATCATCGATAATCGCATGTGGAATCCAGATGCTCTCGCCGCGCAAAATTGTCAAACACTTGGCCAAGGTTGTTTTGCCATTGCCGGGAGGGCCATACAGGAAGATCCCACCGTTGCTATTGACCGCTGGCCCTAGAAAGTCGAGCCAAGTTTGTTCGTAGGAAATTTCCGAAAGCGCATCGATCAGTTGCGCCCGTTCGACAGGTTCGAACTGATTGGCTTGGGCCTCGACCGACAGGAGATATTCACTGAGCGGAACCGGTGCTTGCCCTGTGTACGTAAAGGACTGCTGATGATGCAGCGCACGGCGTTGGCCGTTTTCGGTCAGCGCATAGTAGTAGTCATTGAGTGGTGCAGAGCGGGCATGGGCGACAATTTGACGTGTCCGCAGTCCACCCAGTTGTTGATCGATGATGCCAAACGGCAGGCCAATAGCCTCAGCAATCTTGCGTCCACTAATCGTCCCCCCGGCCAGCAGCACTTGACATAACAACGACTCAACCAGTGACTCGCTGAGTCCCGCGTCTTCCAAACAAGTCGGTTCGGCGGGCCAGTAATGATCATCGTGCAGGACCGATGGCAGTTCGTGACCGGCGATCGATGCGGTATCACGTGTAAACTGGCTATTGCGATCTTGAGGCATGCTATTCGTGTCTTTGTGTCAGACGGACTTATACTTAAGAGCTTCCCCCACGCGAGCCGCGCGGCGAGTTTTTCCGAAAAAGCTTACGACAATCTAGAGCGTTTGCGAAAGCTGCTCCGAACATACCTCGCAATCCACTAGGCATTGCCAGCCTGAACTTGACGAATATTCCGCTGGCACGGATTGCGAGGTTTGACATCGCAGGGAAACTTCACGCACTCACCCGCCACCCGATAACTAAAAATTTGGAGAATATCATTTCTCTCAACACCAAACGTGACCTACGTTAGTAAGTGCTCGTTCTAGTTCTCGCAGCTCCGCATTCATTCATTAGACGCATGATTTCATGGATTCCGTAAAAAGCTCCCTACCGCGAAGCCTAACGAATACTGCTCGCTCAGCGGCAGGCGAAGATGTTGAAACGTCTTGGACGCTGCTGCGGGGGACCGGCAAATCGAAAGAGAGCGATCAAGAATCGCACTTGGTTCATCCGTTTCCGTTCAGCGTGGGACGGCGGCCAGGTTGTTCACTACAACTGAACTACAAAACGATCTCTGGTAATCATGCGGAGCTGACGCTCGAGAATGAGCAATTATGGGTCTCGGATTTAAACAGCACCAATGGAACCTACGTCAACGGACGGCGGATCACCGAGCCCACGCCGCTGCGCGAGGAAGACTTGTTGCAGTTTGCCGACTTGGCCTTTCGCGTTAAGAGTGAAAAACGCGCGACCACTTGCCAAACCATGCAGGAAGATATGTGCGATCGCGCACTGGCGCTAGTCCAGTTCGATCGACTGATGGAAAATCGCTTGGTAACACCTTACTACCAGCCGATTGTCGACATGAAGAATGGCCAGTTTCGAGGTTACGAAGTATTAGCTCGCAGTCGCCTGTTTGGACTGGAGTCGTGCGCCGCCATGTTTGATGCTGCTTCGCGATTGAATATGGAAGTAGAACTGAGTCGCATGCTGCGTTGGGAGGGCGTGCGCGAAGGCTTGAATCTTGCCAACAACTCGACACTGTTCGTCAACACCCATCCACTCGAGATTCGACAGGAGGGCTTGGTCGATTCGATGGCCACCGCTCGCCAGCTCTCTTTGGAAGTGCCAATCATCCTAGAAGTGCACGAAGCCGCCATCACCGATCCCAAACAGATGCGCGAACTTCGCGCGCAACTTAAAGAACTGAATATCGGGATTGCCTACGATGACTTTGGCGCTGGTCAAACGCGGCTGAGCGAATTGGTCGAGGCTCCGCCAGACTATCTCAAGTTCGATATTAGCATGATTCGCGGAATTGACTCAGCGCCCCCTGAACGGAGAAAAATGCTTGCGTCGCTCGTCAGCATGGTGATCGACTTGGGGATCAATCCGCTGGCTGAAGGGATCGAAACCATTGGCGAAGCGGAGGCTTGTCGCGATCTCGGTTTCATGACCGCGCAAGGCTTTCATTTTGGTCGCCCGGCTCCTGTTCGTCAGTATCAATAGCGTTGCACGATGTGCTTCTTAACAGGTAGCGTCGTCTGACGGGTGCGACAACCAGCCCGCTGGTGCGCACGCCACGGATGGGAGCTATGGGAATCATGAGAATCATATAAATTGCGAAAAGTCACACTCGGCAAGAACAACCCACTTGGTCCCATTAATCTACTCCCCAATTCTCCCTGCGGAGGATTGACTCTTCAATCTCGCAACTAGTCGTCCCCAGCGCGCAATTAATTCAGCCGGTCGCGCATCAAATCGCCGCGGTTCAACTACCAACCACTCCAACCACTGCAGCGCCGATAGCAGGCTGGCGACTCGATCGAGAACTTGCACTCGTGCGCCATCAACGTGCGGATTTAATTTCTCGTAGAATTCCCACCCGCGTTGCCATAGCTCGCGGTGGAAGGGTTCGAGCGAGCCGAGAAGGCGCGCTACATCGGTCGCTGGCTCGTCCACTCTAGCTGCGCCGTAGTCGATAATTCCGGTCACTTGATCCTCAGTGAACAAGATATGGTCACTCCAAATATCCCGCAGCACAAAATGTAACGTGACTGGAATGGCTTGCAGTCCACGCAGCGCAACCAGCAGCTCCGCCCCGCGCTCCGCAAGCTGCCGCACGCTCTCTGTAGTCAACTCCTGCATCTGCGGTGATAACGTGCCGTGCACCATTCGCCAGCGAGTCAACTCGGGCAAGCGTTCGATCCACTGTTGCAATTTCTGACATCGATCCAAGACAGTCGGACTGACTGTTGGGGGAACAGCGGTGACTTGTCTCCAGGCCACATGCAGACAAGCTAGACGTTCGACCGCTGATCGCAGCCGCGTCTCACTTGGTGACTGCAGATAATCTGCGGTCCCCGGCATCCACTGCGTCAACTCCCACAGACGCTGTTCCCCATTCGGATTGACCTCAGTCGCAAAGGTTTCGCCCATCCAATTGCGCAAGAGTTTGGGGACGCAGGCTTGACCGAGTTCACGCGCGGCGATCATGGCGGCGTGGATCTGAGCGAGTCGTTCACGGCTTGGATGTGCGGTGGGCCAACACCTGAGGGCCACCCGTCCATGCAACGACTCCCCCTGCCACACGCTCGCCCCTGACAATCCACCAGCTTGTCGCGCGCCAATTCGCACCGCATTGGGCTGCAGCAGCGAGTGTCGAATGGTATCAGGGATAAGGTGTTCGGCCATTAGAATTTATCCCTTGGTTGTACTGCGCTCTGTTGCACTGACCAAAGTCGATTTGGCAAGTACGATGAATGTAGTATGCTTGACCAGATTAGACTGCATGAATGCCGTTCATCCCTAAAAAAGCAATTGCCCGTTGGGGGTGGTTGGCTTCTGTCCCAGATTTTGATTCAGAGATTCAACATGATTTTAATCGGCACAATGAATTGGGCGAGCACGCGGATGCGTGGATTGTTTCGGTGTCCCGATTGTGGCTCCACGCAGAATTTTCGACTCCGCGCGTCGCGACCGTTTTTGACGTTGTACTTTATTCCAGTCCTCCCCATCGGAAGTTTGCAGGAGTACGTGCAGTGTCGGCATTGCAAGAACTCCTACGAGCCCGACATTTTGGCCTCCGCCATGATGCCCTCGACTGCAGCCCCTTCGAATTCAAATCCAACCAGTTCTGCCGCAGCCCTACCTGGCGAGGCAAGCCGGGGGGCCGCTGCCATACCGCTCAGCGAAGATTTGCTGAAGGTCATCGCTTTGATTATGGTGGAGGATGGCCATGTGACGGAAGCCGAAATTCGCATTGCGCGGCGGCTGTACGAAAACATGGTCCAGGCGAATTTGACTCGCGAAGATTTGGGGCGGATGTGTGCGTACGTTCGGCAACAGCAGCTTACGACTGCCAGCTTTTTGGCGACCGCTAGGAAACGCCGCAGCCACGAGGAAAAACTGCTGCTCGCACAGGCCATTTTTGGATTGGCGGGGGCAGATGGAGAGATCTCTCCAAAACGCTTACAATCATTAGTCAAATCCCAAACTGTACTGGGATTGGACGAAGCCGAATTCACGCGGGCAATTGCTCAAACAAGCCAGTGGCTGACCTAACTGTCTAATTGTCGAACACCCCCTTCGGAATTTGCGGAATGGAAAGAATATGCACGATTTCACGGACAAGCCGATACACGGACCGCCGTTCGCCAGATAACAGCCCCACTCGTCCCCCGGATAACCTTCTCTGGAGAGGACAGTTTGTTATACTTTCATGAGCTATCATCAACTTCTCAGCGGGACTTCCCAGGAGGTTTAACCGACATGAGTTCGGATCATTTTGACGATTTACTGCAGCAATGGCCCTACGAGGCTGATGCGATAGGTGTGCGCCTTATGAAAGGTGCTGACGGACGGGACGTGATCCAATTGCGAGTCGATATGGGAATTCTGCAACTAGAGACTAGCGGCAGGCCCGATGGCTGGCATCCAGATGGTCACGATACGCTGCTCGATTTGTTGGGAAAGCAGGAAGTTGATGATCCTGAATTCGAGCTGAACGAAGATATGTGCTGTGAGATCGACCGAGAGTTCGTGCAGTTCTACCACCGTCGCGTCGCTTGGCTGCGGTTGCAGAGGTTCGATCGCGCCGTCTGTGACGCCGACCATACGCTGGCCCTGATGGATTTCTGCCGCGAGCATTCTCCATGCGAGGAATGGACCTTTCAGCATGAACAACACCGCGCGTTTGTCATTTTCCATCGCACGCAGGCCGCCGCTTTGCTAGCCATCGAAGAGCAAGTTCCCGAGAACGCGATCGAAGCCATCAACGACGGGCTCGATCTGATCGAAGAAAATTTCGCCGAAATGGGGTGGGAAGAGCAATTCGAATCGGACGAATTGGTGGAGCGTTTGATGGAGTTGCGAGAATCCCTACGCCACGATTTCTCCATCGAGAAGACGCTCAACGAGCAATTGGCCGACGCCGTAGCTACCGAGCAGTACGAGCTCGCCGCCCGCCTCCGCGATCAAATGACCAATCGCAGCAGCACTTGAGGCTCACCGGAATTGAACCCCAGCGAGCTCGTCTCGCTGGTAAAGTAGTTTTTCAGTGAGTCACGGTGCGACGCCTTTATCTTTTTGCCGCATATCTTTTTGATTACCGTAGTTCTGTCGTGTCTCCCTCTAAGGGGGAGTGAAGCTGCCTGTCACAGTTTTTCTGCCGCCAGGATTCTGTCCGACAAAAAGATGTGCGGCAAAAAGATGACCCACTCGCTGCCGCGTCGAGCTGACATTGGGAACGTGGATCGCTATTTGTGATGTCCAGCCTGTGAACCCTTTTCAGACTGCAAACAACTGAGCAAATCTCCAATCTCTCCCTTCGTCAAGACATCGATCATCCCTACCGGCATCGACGAGACTCGCGATTCGCTCCGTAGTTCGATGGTCGACTTCTGAAATCGTGTGACTTGTTCAGGTATCAATAGATTGGTCAACACACGCACTTCCATTTCGTCTTCGCTTTGAATCACACCGGTGACGACCTCGCCCGAATCGAGCAGAAAACGGTACGTGCGATAGCGTTGACTGATTTCCGAAGATGGATCGATGATCTGTTGTAGCAAACGATCGCCGCGATAGCGCTGCGTGACATCACTCAAATCGGGACCGAGATTGACTCCATGCCCGGCTAACTGGTGACATTGATTGCACTTGGCTTTTTCGAAGGCTAACATGCCTCGAGTCACGGTCGCGTCGTCGGTGCCGGTTTGCAAGTCAACCAGATCGTCCATGCGCCACTGTTGCCTGACGGTGGGGACCAGCGCGGCGAGCATTTCAGCCGCTCCAGTCGCATCTTCGGCCACGACCATCGATCCCTTCATCACTACCCAATGCCCCGGAAACGTACAGACATAGGGATAGACTCCCGGTTCAGCGGGGGCTTGGAAACGCAACACGTGCACCTGCTTGCGTCGCGTGGGGCCGATCATCGGTGCCATTTGCAGAATCAGTGTTTCTTTTTCCTTAGGGATGAAATCAGAGTTGGCATTGCGTGGATCGCGGGCCATTTCATTAGCCGCCAAACCAACTTCCTCCAGCGCACCCGGAGTGACTATCAGTAAGTTGTGATCGGTGGCATCGGGATTGGTAAAGACAATCTTGACATTCTGAGAGGGCCGAACATCAAATTGTTCGACTGTGTACTTCATCCGCTCTGGGAGGCAACCGATATGGATCGTCTTCACATCGGGTAGCTTATCGAACTCGGCCTCCGAGGGACTGGCTGGGGGTTCATCATAGGGACTGGTTCGCTGTGACGTTCCGAGCACCTGCTTGACATGTTCGTAGTTGGGATCGTTTTCCCAATACTGCTTGAGCGACTCTGCCCCAAGCGCACACTCGATGGCGTACTCCAGATGGCCACCGCGTGGATGCTTGAGCACATCCAACATAGCATCCAGCGCCTCACGCGTGCCGTAGTAGCTAGCTGCCATGGCGGCTTGCATGCGCACGATGGCACTTGGATCATTGGCCGCCGCTTGCAGCAATGTCACGGCATCGCTCAACTCTCCGTGCCAATAACGCAGTTGCTCCACTGCGGCGGCGCGGGCCAGATGCTCTTCACATACCAATAGTTCGCGCAACAAATCGAAATTGCTGGCGTCAATACTGCGATACAGCCATAGCCCTTCCAACTGATGATGGCGAAAGCGTGGATCGCTGCGGCCTAGCTTCGCTACCCAGGCATCAAGCTGTTTTTTGACAAGTTGAGGATCGCGATCGCGTAATTCGCGTTTGGCCCAATACCGAATGCGGTACTCGGGACGCTTGAGTAGCGCTAGCAGCTCCTCAATCGTTGCTCCGTCGATCTTGACGGGAACTTGCGGAACGTAACCCTTGGGGGTAATTCTCCAGATGCGTCCGGAATGCCGATCCCGACGATCGTCGCGCAGCGAATACTGCGCATGTCCCTTGATCGGATTGTACCAATCGCACACAAACAGCTCGCCGCGCGGACCAAAGCCGATATCGACTGGAATGAAACTCAGGTTTCGCGAAAAGATCAGATCGCTGACGTACTCTTCTTCAAAACCGAAGTCGGTCTCGCGCCACTTAAGGATTTCAACTCGGTTAGTTGGTTTGTAACGGACCTTGATAAAACTCCCCTGCAATTCATTGGGGAAAGTAGCAAAGTCAACGAACTCTTGTCCGCAAGTCCCCGAGTAGGCTTGCAAACCATCGGGGATGCGATGTTGATTGGGATAGCTGGGATCGCGCGAGTGAAAAGCGGCGGCATAGATGGGATGACTGGCCATGTGTTGCCCCCAAGCGTCAAAGGTGACTCCCCAAGGGTTCGTGCTGCGATAGGTGCCAAAGCTGGTCAGCCGTTGCGTTTGCGGATCAAAGCGAAACCAGCCGCTGTTCTGTTGTCTAACTGGACCGTAGGGAGTCTCAACCTGTGAATGATGAAAGATCGATTCGCGAAACAGCAAATCACCATCGGGCGTCCAGACGAAATCATGTAGCGCATGGTGTGAATCCTCGGTACCGAAACCGGTTAACAATCGCGTGCGAACATCCGCTCGATCATCTCCGTCGGTGTCTTGCAGAAAAACCAAATCGGGCATCTCAGAGAGATACACCCCGCCTCCGGCCAGTTCGAAGGAGAGTGGAATATGCAGATCGTCAGCAAACACCGTCGACTTGTCGGCGCGACCATCCCCGTCGGTGTCCTCTAATATCACCAGTTTGTCGTTGGGTTTATTGCCGGGATAGACGTGCGGATAAGTCGTCGAGCAGGCGACCCACAGCCGGCCGCGCGCGTCCCAACGCATTTGAATAGGAGCTGCGATGTCGGGAAACTCTTCCTCACCAGCGAACAAGCTGACATCAAATCGCGGGTCGATATCAAACTCTTTCAATTCATCGGCGGCCGATAGCCAGGTATTCGCCCCCAGACTCTCCTTGGTCTTCGGAAGGGGAGGTACGTTCGAGTCATCCGGAGCCGCCAGCGGTTCGCCCCGCGCTGCGCGCCAGATAGCGGCATCGCGATTGGCCACCATCACATCAAAATTTTGCATGGCGGGCAAGAAGTCGAGATAGCCGTAAGACTGCTTGCGACCACCGGTGTAATAAAAGGTGTTGGCTGGTCGATAGCGGCGAAAGTACTGTGCGTCCTTTTCCACCACGGCCTCGCGCATTGCAGTATCTATGGTTGGGGCCGATTGATCGAAGAGTTGCTCGAACAAACTTTTGGCAAACAGTTCATAGCCGCGTTCGGTCAAGTGAATGCCGTTGATCGTCACGTCATCGCCTGGACTCTGCATAGCGGCCAAGGTAGGACTGTAAACGTCGACAAAGCCCACGTGTTGCTCGGCAGCTACCTCGCGCATGGCTTGCATATAAAGCTCAATGCGATGATTGTTGAGCTTGGCGGCTGGCACACGCGGCAAATCCTCGTTGGCGATCGGTGAGAGCAACACAAGGCGTGGAGCGGTGGTGCCGTTAAAGGACTTGCTTCGCAGATCGTTGACAAAACTGCTGAGGCGCTGACGAAACGCGGGGAGTCCCTCTTCCCCCGCGAACGATTCATTGAAGCCGAAGGCAGCAAGAATCACATCGGCTTTCTCGTGCATCAAATGCTGCTCTAGATCGGCAAAATTTTCGGGCCGCGGCTGTACGTCGATCGCGTCGGCCGACCAAGATAAATTGCGCACCACCAAGCTTTTCCCTGGAAAGGCCTGTTGCACCAAGGCTTCCAGATGACCAAAGTGTTGCGCTCGATCAAAGAGCGTATTGCCGATCAGTGCAATCCGCTCTCCCGTTTCCAAAACCAGTGGCAGCGCGGTCGCACGCGGCTCGATGGGCGTGGCTCGCGGGGCGGATGCTTCATAAATGCCGAAGGCCTCCAAGGCGGGATCCTCGGGAGGTTCTTCCTTGTTCGTCTTGACATTCTTGGCATCGACCAACGATGAAGCAGGCGTTGGAGCTGAATTGCGGGCTGCCTTTGGCGATTTGCGTTGTGCCATCGCCAGAGAGGTGCAGCTTAATGAAATAGTCAGTATCAGCAGTACGGACTGCCAGCGGTGTAACGATATCATGATGACCTCAAGTAAGAAGCAAGGTTGGAGCTCGCGTCATAGTCGCTGATCAGTCGCTTTAGTGTAATCAATTGGGTTGACGCACCCGATTTATCATGCGCAAAAAGCACTGATCGAAATGCACTGATCGGCGGAGCGATCAGCGACTATGGCATGGCGGAATTGATGGGGCGGGGAACGAGTGGCGGGAGAGCGCGGGGAGCAGTTGCAGAATTGTGTGCCGCAGCGGGTGCGTCAATCCCCACCGCCAAACGATGCATATCGAGTATCGTCAGCTTTTGACGTTGAATGCGCAATAAGCCTTCGCTTTGCAATTCTCCCAAGACCGTGGTGACCGTCTCTCGCGTGGCTCCAATGATCGATGCAAGATCTTGGTGCGAGAGTTTTATTCCCAATTCGATCCCGTGAGTCGTGGCTTGGCCATATTGCTCAGACAAGTCGAGAAGGAGTTGCGTGAGTCGTTCGCGGTTAGATCGAAATAAGAGGCTACGCAATCGCCGTTCCACGCGTTTGCGGCGCATGCCGATTAACTTGGTGACACCGATCGCCAAGCCTGGCGCCTCTTCCATCAGTTGCCGAAGATGATCACCCGGTAGCAAAACCACGGTCGAATTTTGAACTGTTTCGGCGCGCTCCTCACGCTCGGCTGTCTCCACAATCGCTAGCTCGCCGAACAATTCCCCCGGTTCGACGAAAGCTAATATACTTTGTTTGCCTTCGGGGGTAGTCGAACAAATCCGCACTCGACCATCGGCCAATAGAAAAGCTGCATCGGCCATATCGGTGGGTAAGTATACCGACGAGCCTTTGGGGAATTTGCGGATGCGGGCCCGTTGCTCCAGCCCAGCCAATTGGGGCTCAGACAAGCGTTGAAACAGCGAGCAATTGCGCACATGCCAGAACATCTGCGTCATGTTTGTTCGCCTTTCTAACCATGCAACTCGTAAGCGGTAGGGAGCAAGCCCTCCGGTTTTGTGATACCGGACGTAGGCATAGTTTACCAAGCTTGGACGAGTGATGATACCACTTTGCTGGGGTCCGAGTGCCCCTCAGACGCTAGCCGTGGCTGCTGGGGCAATGTCGCTACTCTCTCACACATTGTTTTTCGAATCCTTACTGCCCTGACAGAACTAAGCGCTTTCGCGTTGTGGGGCGAAATAGCTGGGGGTTATTTCTTGCAGCGCTTCGGCGGCCGTTTGCACCGTGTACAGGATCTGCTCCTCAGAGTGGGTGCAGTTGACGAAGAACCGCAGGCGAGCCGCAGTTTCCTCGACGGCGGGGTACAAGATGGGTTGCACGTTGATTCCCGCCTCAAACATTTTGTGCGACAACATTAGGGCGTGTAGCGAATTGCCAGTGATGACCGGGATGACGGGAGTGCCATGCGAATCGCCCGTGTTGAGTCCTAGACGATTGGCTTCGCTCAGGAACAGTTGCGCGCGATCGTGCAATATCTGCACTCGTTCGGGATGTGCCTTGAGTGTCTTGAGTGAGGCGATGGCCGCTGCGGTATTGGTGGGTGACAGCCCCACGCTGAAGACGAAACCAGGGGCGGTGTACTTCAGCAACTCGATCAGGGCATGACTGCCGGCGATGTAGCCGCCGCAACTGCCGAACGATTTACTAAGGGTTCCCATCCAGATATCAACGTCGTGTCCATCGACGCCAAAATGTTCGCCAATGCCGCGACCGGTAGGGCCCATGGTGCCGATGGAATGCGCTTCGTCCACCATCAGCCAACATTTGTGACGATTCTTGACTTCGATAAATTTGGGGAGCTCGGGATAGTCACCATCCATGCTGTAGACCCCTTCGATGACCACCAATATACGGCGATAGCTGGCTCGTGTTTCAGCCAGGATGCTTTCCAGTGCTCGCCAATCATTGTGTGGGAAGGGACGTCGTCGCGCACCGGAGAGGATTGCCCCCTGCACGATACTGTTGTGCGAGAGCCCGTCATGCACGATCAAATCGCCTGGGCCAACGAGATGACCAATCGTCGTTTCATTGGTGGCGTGACCGCCGACCATCACAATCGCGGCTTCGGCACCAACCCACTCGGCCAGCCCTTCTTCCAATTCGCGGTGAATACACTTTTCGCCACTCACCAACCGAGACGCACTGACACTGGTGCCGTACATCTTGGCCGCTTCGATAACGGCAGTCGTGACGGCTGGGTCGCCAGACATGCCAAGGTAATTATACGAAGCGAAACTGATCAGTTGACGACCACTGATCGAAGTCGTATCACGGACGGTTCCCTCATGCACAGAGAAATAGGGGTTGGGAACTCCAGTCAATTCAAACTGGGCCATCGTCCGCTTCAGTCGGCGGTACTCGGGGAGTTGATCGAAGCGATAATCTTCTTCTTCGACTTGGCGACTATCGGCGGGCTTAAGTCCCGTTTCGGTGGGGACCAAATCGCGACGAATGCGTTTCTTACCCAGATAGCGCTCAATAGCTGCCGCAACTTCGCGCACCGTTTCGATCTCGGGGAGCACGTGTTCGGGGAAGCGGCCATCGAAGGTTTGCTCGAGCGAATGAGCGATCTGCATCCGCTCTAGACTATCGAGTCCGAGGTCGAGGACAATGTTCGTCTCTAAATCCAGTTGCTTGGCCCGCTCCTGGGCCACGGCCCGGATCGCATCCATGACGATATCGACGATCTCGTGATCGGGGTGCGCATCGGAAGTGGTCGATTCGGCAACTGCCAATTCACCGTTGCCCCCAGGGCGATAGGAGGAAGCGGCAATCATCGGCTCGCTCTCCGGCAGATCGATCTCCCAGGCTTTCCATTGTGCCACAATCTTCAATGACCCTCGCGCGAATTCATCGCGACACGCACGCCGCTGAATCTTGCCACTGGAGGTGCGTGGAAGCGTCCCAAAGCGGACCAGCACCACAGCCTCTGGGGCCAATTCGTGTTGCTGGGCTACCGCGCGACGAACGGCCACAATGATTTCATCCCAATTGGTTTCTTCGCGTCGCGTTTGCACTTCGGCGGCCACAATCAGGCGTTCGCGATCCTCGGCCATGTCGGCGAAAGCGGCAATCAATCCGCTTTGCATGATGTCGTGCGCTTGCTCGACCGTTTGCTCGATATCCTGCGGATAGCGATTGACGCCGCGGACAATAATCATGTCCTTCAATCGACCCGCCACAAACAACTGTCCAGCATGTAGAAAGCCCAAGTCGCCTGTGCGCAAGAACGGTCCGTGTCCCTCCTGCGTGTGTGCGGCAAAGGTCTCCTGGGTTGCTTCGTCACGTTCCCAGTAGCCTTGCCCAACGCTCGAGCTGCTGATCCAGATTTCGCCAATCCCGTCGCTCCCGATTGGAGACATCGTATCCGGGTCAACGATCAGCATTTCCTCTCCGGGCAATACTTGTCCGCTGGCGACCAGTTCACGAGCGTTGGGATCATCGCTTTCGCAGGGTAGCACCTGGCGACGATCGAGGGCTTGGGCGTCGAAACTGACGATGACAGGCGGATCTGCCTGCGGACCACCCGTCACGATGAGTGTCGTTTCAGCCATCCCGTAGCAAGGCAAGAAGGCAGAGTGGTTGAATCCAGCTTTGGCAAATCGCTCAGAAAACTGCTTCAGCGTTGCGGCCCTGATCGGTTCGGCACCATTAAAGGCGGTCCCCCAACTACTCAGGTCAATCCCCTTCAGGTCTTCGTCTGTGATCTTGTCGACGCACAACTGATATGCAAAGTTAGGACCGCCGCTAGTCGTAGAGCGATACTTGGTGATCGCCCGGAACCAACGGATCGGCTTTTGCAGAAACGCCATGGGGCTCATGAGCGCGACGGGGCGACCAATGAAGACTGACTCGAGCACTCCTCCCACCAAGCCCATGTCGTGGTAGGTGGGGAGCCAACTCATCCCAATCGATTGCCGATCGGTTTCGAAAGCCACCATGATCATCTCAGTGTTGCGCACTAAGTTCGCGTGCGAGAGCATGACCCCCTTGGGTTGACCGGTCGAACCAGAGGTGTACTGGAGAACGGCCAGGTCTTCGGGATCAATGCACGGATTCTTCCACAAATGCGAATAGTCTTGAGCCAATGAATCGGTGGCAATAATCGATACCGATTCCCATTCAACCCAGTTCGTATCCCCTTCGATCTGCTGACGAACATATTCGTTGGTCAGCGCCAAGTGGGCTTGGCAGTCGTGCGCGATACCGTGGATGCGCTGTCCCTTGCGATTCTTGCGAGGTGGAAAAGCTGGAACCGCAGTTGCCCCGGCATATAGACACCCAAAGAAGCCGATGACGAAGTCCAACACTGGCGGGTAGAGCAGTAGTACGCGTTGCCCCTTCCCTCCGAGCTTCTGTAGATAACCGGCCACATTGCGGGCCGCCAAGTCAAGTTCGGCAAAGGTCAAACAGAGATCATCGTCTCCGTCCTCACCGTCGGTAAAGTAGAAGGCTGGCTGGTCGCTCCGTTCGCGAGCCCAGTGTTGTAGCACGGCAACCAAATCGGTGCGCGGTGGGACGTTTACCCCGATCACACGTCGTAAATCTTCGTCGCGCACACCCTTTGGTAAAATCGATGCGGTCGCAGAGTTTCGGTCCATTGAATTAGGTAGCCTGACCATTGAAGGTCTTGTGAGTTTTGAGATTTCGGACGGGCATCGCCAGCGTGAACGGTCTAATTTCGCTGGTTTCCCCAATCCCCGCAAGGGACTTTCGCGCACAGGCAGTAAACAAATGTACACATCCTGGTCGCATGCGCCACATGCTCCGCATCGGTTCACCTTGGAAAAACCGCTGTTTCCAAACGGTATCTCCCCAGACTCCCCGTGTCCAGACAATTACTTATCGACACGATCCACTTTTAAAAGCCTGAGGAACAAGCAGGCGAGGGTGGAAAAAAGCCAAGAATCTGTGTGTCAGATTAGTCCGCCTTAGGACGGCTGCTCAATAGGCTGGAAAAAAACCGCCATTTTCCCCAGAGCTGTCTAACAATTCTCCAATCCTGTCGCAGGTGCCCTTCGCGCGAAGCCTGCCAGGTTTCTTTGCTTTCAATGTCGATAGCTGACAGCCATTGCCCTCCAAAACAGTAGGTATCGAGGCAAGTGAAGTAGTCGTAAAAGCCAATCTCACCTCGGCGTTGCGGCGTATGACCGCAAAAAACATGTTTCCCTGAAATGTGTGGCAGTGGCCAGCGATCGCTCAAATGTTCCCAGAAGAGCGTCGCTTCTGGCTGCTCTGTCAGTGGCAGGTCAGGCAAGAAATTGGCGTGAACGAACAAATCAAGTGACGTTTCATAGTGCGGTAGACATTGTTCTAAAAAGTCTCGATGCGCGGCCGGAACGCCAGACAATAAACCGCCATAGCTGGTGAGCGTCTGAGCCCCACCCTGTTGCAGCCACAACGCTGGATCAAGCCCGCGCAGCGCGCCACGAAACATGATCTCGTGATTGCCCAGTAGGAACACTGGTTCACACACATCTTGCAATTCGATCAACTGCTGCATAACACCTTTGCTATCCGGGCCGCGATCGACGTAATCGCCGAGAAAGATCAATCGATCTTGGCGTGTTGGTGCGATCGCGTCGAGTATCCCCTGCAGCGCTTTGGAGCATCCATGAATGTCGCCAATCGCAATCGTCCGCATTTTCTGTCTACTAGTTTACTGGGGAGCGACGCGTTAAGTGCAATTAGTTATACGCCGGATCCTCTGGCATTTTCGAACGGTCAATCCCGCCAGCCAATATATCGCGACCGATTTCTTTCACGGCGTTCTGCCACAGTTCGTCACTATCGGCAAATAACTTTTGAGGAGGAATCTCCCACAACAACCATCCACCCTCGCGCAGCTCATCTTCCAATTGTTGCGCCCCCCAACCCGAGTAGCCATCGAAGACGCGGTAATCTCCGCCGCCAGCAGTCTGCGACAGGTGGTCAGACACACCAGTATCGCAGATTTCGAGAATACGCTCTTGATCGGAAGCAATGTAGATCGAGGGGACCGCTTCGTGCTCGCAGGCTTGGAGCAGCATCAGTGGTCCATCGACGGGGCCGCCACAATAGACGGGTCGTTCGTTTTCGACTTCCTGTCCTGTTAGTTCGGTTAGTAGCTCACCGATGCTGGTATGCATCGGTCGATTGAGGATTAAACCGATGGCCCCTTCGTCGTCGTGCCGCAAAAGATAGACGACCGACCGCAAGAAATTGGGGTCGGTTAAGTAAGGAGAAGCGACCAGCGCGTGACCCTGCAGTGTTTTCATGGTGAACTCACCTCTCTAAACAAAAACCAAGCCATTGTCGCTGAACGCTCCGCGGTCAGTGTTATAAATTGCCGCTGTTGCTCTGCCCAAAAAACGTTGGACCGCGGAGCGATCCACGACTTTTGTGCTAACTACGCCAAGTCTCTTTCCAGGCGCAGCCCGCCCACGACCAACCGACACCGAATCCAATCAACAGAGACTGCGTCCCGTGTTTTAACTTCCCCTGGCGACGGAGATCGGAAATTAGGATGGGGAGGGTACTGGAGACGGTATTGCCGCAGTGCTCCAACATAATTGGCAAACGCACATCATCCAAGCCCAGTCGCGTTTGGAGTTGCTCAAGCATCTTACGGGTCGCTTGGTGCAACAAGTAGTACTCAATCTCTTCGTCATTCAGTTTCGCTAGCCCAAGGACTTGTTCGATCAACTTGGGGACCGCCACGACCGTGAAGCTGAGCAGGCTGGGGCCGTCCATGTAAAGTCGGCTTTTCCAACGTTTTCGATGCCGTGGCTTGAGCACCTCGGTCCCGGTGCGAGCCCCACCGTCGGCCACCAACAGCGTGTCAGCACCGCTGCCGTCGGTTCCGAATTGGAACGCGCGCACACTCTGCTCGTCGCTAGCATCCACAAGTGTCGCGGCGGCGGCATCGCCAAAAATCGTGCGCAGACTGCGGTCCTCGGCGTCGATGTATTTCGAATAGGTTTCGGCCGTCAGCAGCAAAATACGCCGCGCCGCGCCGCACTGAATCAGCCCTTCGGCAATCGCCAGGCCGTACACGAAACCGGAACAGCCAAGATTGAAGTCCAGCGCGCCGCAGCTCTCACGCAATCCAAGTTTCTGTTGGATCAGACAAGCCGTCGTGGGGAGGGGATAATCGGGAGTCTGCGTACAAAGCAACACAAAGTCGATGCTACCGCGATCGATCCCATGTTCGCAAAACAATTTTTCAGATGCAGCCACGGCCAAATCCGACGCCGTCTCTTCTGGGGCGGCAATGTAGCGACTGCGAATCCCAGTCTTTTCCTCGATCAACGGCAAATCCCAGTCCGGGAATTTGACCTGTAGATCTGCATTGGTTTCGACCCGCTCCGGGAAATGAATGGAGATGGGGCCAATTTCGGCAAATGGCACGGAACTGTCCTTCGATATCCTTCGATGTCGGCCGCTTGGGTGCCGCAGCGTGAAAGGCCACTTTTATAACTACAGTCGACCCGTTCCGATACTAGCCGTTTCAATCGTAGCCACAGTCGCCAGACTGCGGGAGATCGACGTTGTGGCGAACTTAGCATCGTTCGGGAAATAACTGCCGTAGCTACGTTTGCCAAAACGTCCACTCCCTGCGGTCTGGCGACCGCAGCTACGTTTGAGATCCGACACTTATTTCCCGCTCGATGCTTAGCTACGCTTTGGCTTGGCGACGCTCATTCGTCATCGGCCGGGGGTGGCGTAAACTTGGGAGCAGTGGGCTCGATCTTCTCGACTTCGTCAGGCGTAAAAGTCGGTTTCGATTTGGCCGTTGGCTCAACTCGATCCCAATCCCGAAACTCGCGCTGAAAGTCGTCAACCTTGCGACGCAGCTCGCGGTAGGTACCCCCGAAATTCCGCGCAACGTCAGGCAGCCGACTCCCAAAGAGCATCAGTGCGATAACTCCAAACAGGAGCATCTCTGTATATCCAAGCCCAGAAAACATCGGACTACTCTTTCGAGTCGTCTTCGAGGTGCGCTTTGTCGTCGCCGACCGGATCGCGCATACCCGCCTTAAACTCATTGGCACTGCGTCCAAGATTGCGCATGAGGCTCGGCAAACGCGAGCTGCCAAAGATGAGCAAGGCGATGACCATGAAAATCATCATCTCTTGCATGCCTGGCATACCAAAGGCAAGCACTGTATCAAATGCAAACGATGTCCCAAACGATGTCCCAGACGATGTCATTGCAACCTGCGATTCAAATCGGTTGTTGTCGTGAGCTTCAGATCCACAAGCGCCTACGATAAACCAAGTGGGATAAATCAGTAGGCTGGCGTGCGATCTCGATCACGTGCTCCAGGGGGGCGAAAGCGGGTCAGTCCCTCTCACCGCGAGAGTACTGCCAGAACCTCCTCCAGAGCGATTTAGCTATCCTCTATTCTAAAGACTCGGAGGCGGTCGGTCAAACCGTCTGTCGCAGAACCCATGCGAACTCTCGTAGCAACGTTCGCCAGACCGTCGATTCCCCCATGCGAACTCTCGTAGCAACGTTCGCCAGAACGTCGATTTCCTGCAGTCTGGCGACTGCAGCTACGGTTAGACCGCAGCTACACTTAGCGCGTCGGCATACCAGCGGACGACTGGCCGAAGTTAGCTAGGCAGACTGAGGGTAAAATGGGAAAGGTCGCCTCATCGTCCGCTTCCGTCGGGATCGGCACCTCACAAGTTGAACGCAGTAGTCCACTTTTGGCCAACACCTCACGCTCGGCCAGCACTCGTAATTGGAGTTGATTAAAGTCGACTGCGATCTCTTGCCAAAAGTCATCGCTGCGAAAGGTTACCGGGAGCGCCTGGTCTTGATTGGTCAGTTCAACGATCGACTTCTGCAGCCTAAGCATTGGACCGGCGAATCGATTGCTCAGTTTAAGCGAATCATGGATGAACCACGGCAACAGGGCTAGCAATACAGCAATCGAGCCAACTTGACCCAGCATGGCTTTCTCAAAGCTGCTCCAGAACGCGCCTCGCTCGAAAGTGCCAAGCATTTGCAATGAACAAGTAACGAACACGCTCAGTCCCAGAAAGGCGAACCAGTGCCCAGCGATGCGCCATCCCAGGGCCCCCTGGACCCGTTTATCCACCAGGAACATTTTTCGCTTTTTTACCATCGCACCATCGACCTTATGCCAGAACATTAATAGCTAACTCGTGAGTAACTGTAGGTTCTGGGGGTAAGTTAAGTCGGAATTGAATACGGAATTTCCAACGTGTGCCTCCACTTGGGGCAAAACAATTGGGCCAAGCTGGCTAATCGTCACAATCGCTACGATTGTTTGGGGGCGCATGATTGCGTTGACGCTTTCGGTCTAGCCGCATGGCCACACGAGACGATGCTTTACCCAGCGCGTGCAGAAAACCGAAAAATTGCGGCTAAAGTCTGGCCTCCAACGCAGAGTGACTGTTTTCCACTCTATATGCTTGGAAAAGTTTCAGCCCCGGAGAATCAAGGAGGATTCGCTGTGCCTAAGTTGTTGAAAAGAGCTGTTTTGTTGGGACTGGTGCTGGCCGTTCCCCAATTGACCTCGGCCCAGGATCGCGAATTTCCAACGCTAAACTCGATCGGTCGCTACCTGGGTGTTGGCTACACCCGCAGTGGCTTTCAAGCCGCCAACGATGGTCGCTTTGATATCGTCAGTGGTCGGCATCCCGCCACTGATTATCGTGCTGGGGGGCTTCCTCAACGCGCGTTTCAGAACCAACACGGGGCCCCCGCTGTCCTCGGTTGGCAGCCACAACAGACGATGCAATTCGCCCCAACACCAACCACCACGACGACCTCTCCCAACTCAGCGACTAGCAACGCGCCTCTGACTGATAAAGAACCACCTAAGGGATCGCCCGGACTCGGCAAATCGCCAGCCCAGGAGACCTCCCCGAGCAACGATCCTTCGTCGCGTAACCCACGCGGCCCTGAGGTGCTCGAGACGCCCAAACCCATCTCGCCACCCAAACCGGATGGCCCACCACCCACTTGGTTACAAGACTACTTGCGGGAGGAGCAGGGGAAGAACACGCTTCCCTCCAAGAGCTCACAAGGAAACATTGATTTCCAAGAGCTGGATGCTGACAGCAGTCCCAGCGATTTGCTGCTTGACGACAGTCGGGAAAGCTTACTACCTGCAAAGGGCGTCACCTATACCATCATCGAGGCCGGACAGGTCCGCGAGCCCAGCATTGCTCCTCCACAACCAACATTCCAGCCTCCAACATATCAGCCAACGAATTCAAACACGATCAATCGCTATCGCAGTCCATTCAGGTATTAAACTTGAGTTGTCCTTCGCTCCCGGTTGGCGAGGGTGCTACTAACCGACAAAACTGGTTCACCCGTACGTCAGGCTTTCTTGCCTGACATGCCACACGTTTGCTAGGCTTTCTCGCCTGATATTCACCCCTAATTGCCTCCTTGCGTCCTCCCGTCGCCCATTGAACCGAACTCCCATTTCATTTACAATGAAAGGTTTAACTGAATCAACTTCCACTAAAAGTGGCTCACTCATGGTCCCCAGGTCGTTGCTCGCCCTGCTTGTCTCTCTGCTCAGTCTCTATCGCTGCGCGGCAGCCGATCCATTGACCCAACCAGTGGTTATTCCACCGGCGATTGAAAATCTACTGGGCGAGTACTGCATCGACTGTCACAATAGCCTCGATAGCACTGCGGGCTTGGATATTAGTTCGTTGACGGCTATCGACTTTGCGGAGCAGAGCGCCACTTGGGAAAAGATAGTACGCAAACTGCGTGGTCGACAAATGCCCCCAGGCGAAGCGGAGCGTCCGAGTGAAAAAGATTATATCGGCACGCTCGATTTCCTCGAACAATCGCTGGACGCCATCGCCATCGCGCATCCGCAGCCTGGACGCACAAGCACGTTTCGACGTTTGACACGGGCAGAATATCAAAATTCAATTCGCGATTTGTTGGGCATTCAGGTCGACGCTCGAACTTGGCTCCCTGCCGACGAAGTGAGTCAAGGCTTCGACAACATCACCGTAGGCGAGCTGTCACCGACGCTACTGAGTCGCTATATTTCCGCCGCGCAGACAATCAGTCGCACTGCCCTGGCGCGACCACTTTCCTCTCCCGATGGCAAGACCTTTCGAGTCCCTGCAGATGTGACGCAAGAAGAGCATGTGGCCGGGCTTCCTCTCGGCACGCGTGGCGGTCTGTTGGTCCACTATACATTTCCCGCCGAAGGTGAATACGAAATTCGTATTCGGCTTGCCCGCGATCGCAATGAGCAAATCGAAGGGCTCGCCGAACCACACGATTTGGAATTGCTTATCGACGGTGAGCGAGTCGGTTCGTTTACCGTCAAGCCACCGCGTGGTCGCAAGAAGGAAGCCAACGATGAGTACAGCCAAGTGACCCATCAGAATGTTGACGAACATCTTGTCGCCCGTTTTCGAGCAACGGCGGGAGGTCACAAGGTCGGGGCGACCTTCATCAAGAATCCATCATCGCTATTGGAAACCGAGCGACAACCGCTCAACGTGCATTACAACTTCTATCGACACCCGCGTCTGAGCCCAGCCATCTATCAAATTTCGATAACGGGTCCACTCGTCGCTAGCGACAGCGATGAGCCGGCTGGCGCAAATGCCGCTGCCGCTGCCGCTACCACGGCAAAGTCAAGTCGCCACACCACACCCAGTCGCCAAAAAATATTCACTTGTTATCCCACGACAGAAGAGGACGAAGAAGGATGTGCCGAGCGGATCATCGCGGGGCTGTTGCGTCGCGCGTGTCGCACCAGCATCACTGACGAAGATCTGCAGCGTCCCATGGAGCTTTATCGCGAGGCTCGCGCTGGAGGGACATTCGAAGATGGTATTGAAATGGCGCTCAGCTCGATCCTAGTACATCCTCGGTTTCTGTTCCGCATCGAAAGTGATCCAGCCGACAAACCAAAGGATACTCCTTACCGGATCAGCGATACGGAGCTTGCCTCACGCCTGTCCTTCCTGCTGTGGAGTAGTCTGCCGGACGACGAACTGTTGACGGTGGCGGAGCGCGGCGAGCTGCATCAGCCCGATGTATTGGAACAACAAACGCGACGCATGCTGGCCGATCCACGCTCAAGCGCCCTAGTTGAAAATTTCGCAGGTCAGTGGCTCTATCTCCGCAACCTCGATTCGACCACGCCCGACCTGCGATTGTTTCCTGACTTCGACGATAATTTACGACAAGCCTTCCGCACTGAGACGGAGTTGTTTTTTGAGAACGTAATCCGCGAGGATCGCAGCGTGTTGGAGCTGGTGAAGTCAGACCACACGTTTCTCAATGAACGACTGGCCAAGCACTACGGCATCCCGCATGTCTACGGAAGCCATTTTCGACGGGTGGCACTGGAGCCTGACAGCCACCGTGGCGGTCTACTGCGGCAGGGGAGCATTTTGACCGTCACCTCGTACGCTACTCGCACTTCGCCGGTAATTCGAGGGAAGTGGATTTTGGAAAACATCCTGGGAACCCCCCCGCCACCCCCGCCACCCAATGTTCCAGCGCTTACGGATAACATCGTCTCCGCCAAGTTGCCCGTTCGCGAACGACTGGCTCAACATCGCGCCGACCCCGCCTGCGCTAGTTGCCATGTGTTGATTGATCCTCCCGGTTTTGCACTCGAAAATTACGATGCAGTGGGACGTTGGCGTGAACTCGACGACGGTCGTCCGGTCGATGCCAGCGGCGGCATGCCCGATGGTAGCCGCTTTGATGGCATCGCGGGGGTCGAGCAAGGATTGGTTGATCGACCTGAAATGTTTGTTGCAACGCTGACCGAAAAATTGCTAACATACAGTTTGGGACGCGGGCTGGAGCATTACGATGCGCCTGCCGTGCGACAAATTTTACGTTCGGCTGCTGCCGACGACTACCGTTTTTCCGCTCTCGTGCTGGGTATCGTCAAAAGCACTCCCTTTCAAATGAGAACCTCGCCATGATCGTGATGAAGAAAGCTCTCCCGAGACGGACATTTTTGCGCGGTGCGGGTGCCGCACTCTCTCTGCCTCTGCTGGATGCCATGATTCCAGCCATGACCGCGCTGGGAGAGACCGTCGCCGCCCCCAGTCAACTCCGTCGACTCGGCTTCGTCTATATGCCGATGGGGAGCGATATCACTTCTTGGACGCCGCGCAGCGCAAAGACGTTGGACGAACTTTCCCCCAGTCTTTCTCCCCTGGAACCGGTCAAGCAGCACGTGACGGCGATCACCAATCTCGAGCTGCAAAACGCCTATCCAGGTACGCATGCCACGTCGAACGCTTCGTTTTTGAGCGCCGCCAAGGCCAAACGGACCGAAAGCACCGACTACTATTTGGGGACCACCGTCGATCAAATTGCCGCACGACATATCGGTCAAGCTACGCAGTTACCTTCGCTCGAGATGTCGATGGACTTGCTGTCCGTCATTGGCCAATGCGACAACGGCTATGCCTGCGTCTATCAAAACAATTTGTCGTGGTCTTCCCCCACCACGCCTCTCCCCGCCGAAGCCCATCCACGCATCGTGTTCGAATCGCTATTTGGCGAAGGTGGGAGTGCCGCCGAACGTCGCGATGCACTCAAGCGCCGCTCCAGCCTGCTCGATTCACTCTCGGATGAAATCGTGCGGTTGCAGAAGTCACTCGGCCCCGCCGATCGCAATATCGTCGTGCACTACCTCGATTCGATTCGCGAAGTCGAACGTCGTATCCAACAAGCGGAAGCTGACACACTGGAGAATCCGCTCCCAGATTTAGATCGTCCAGTCGGAGTCCCTGCGGCTTATGCCGATCATGCGCGGCTGATGTTTGATCTACAGTTGTTGGCATTGCAAGGCGATATTACGCGTGTCATCACTTTCCAATTAGCCCGCGAAACCAGCAACCGTAGCTACCCCGAGATTGGCATTTCCGATCCGCATCACCCGCTGACACACCATGGCAATGATCCCGAGAAGATTGCCAAGGTTGCCAAGATCAATCAATTCCACGTGTCGCTCTTCGCCGAGTTTCTGCAAAAGTTGCAAGCGACTCCCGAGGGGAACGGTTCACTCCTGGATCACTCGCTCTATCTCTATGGCAGCGGCATGGGGAATCCCAACGTGCACGATCACACGAACTTGCCGATCCTCGTCGCTGGCGGTGCCGCTGGACAGATGCAAGGCAATCGACACATTCAGTTCGATCAACCAATGCCACTGGCCAACTTGCATTTAACCCTGCTCAATAAAGTGGGTGTTCCCTGCGAGTCGTTCGGAGACAGTCAGCGACAATTGGACGAATTGTTCACGCCGTTGGATGTTTGAAAAAAAGTTCCAAGTTCCAAGTTCCAAGTTCCAAGTTCCAAGTTCCAAGTTCCAAGTTCCAAGTTCCAAGTTCCAAGTTCCAAGTTCCAAGTTCCAAGTTTTTGAGGTTGGTTTTCTTGGGTTTCATCAATCCCATGCTTCTCATACCTCCCATCATTTTCCATACCTCAGATCGCTCAGGCTACGCAGGTTTAAGCAAGAAAATGTTCCGATACCTTTCATTTTCAGCACTAGTGATTGTGTTCGTCGGCAGCGCGTTAGCCGGTGATTCGGCGACGCCACTGGCTGACGCTTTGCAACAACAAGACCTTCAACAAGTCAGACAGTTGCTCGATCAACACATTGACGTCAATGCACCTCAGATCGATGGCATGACCCCATTACACTGGGCCGTCTATCACGACGATGTTAGGACGACCAAGCTGCTGTTGTCGGCCGATGCCAATCCGAACGCGGAGAATCGCTATGGCGTGCCACCGCTCGCTTTGGCTTGCACCAGCGGCAATGCTACGATCGTTGAATTATTGTTGGCGGCGGGAGCCAACGCGTCCGCCAAGCTGCGCGGCGGTGAAACGATGCTCATGACCGCTGCCCGGACAGGCAAACTCGCCCCGGTACAATCGCTCATTGCGCGTGGTTGTGATGTCAACGCCCGCGAGCGACGCGGGCAAACGGCACTCATGTGGGCCGCCGCCGACGGTCACGCCGAAGTGGTCGACGCGCTCATTCGCGCCGGTGCCGACTATCGCGCTGCGCTCGAATCAGGCTTCACGCCGCTGTTCTTCGCCGTCCGCAATGGACACGTCGCAGTTGTACAGCGACTACTGTCCACGGGTATCGACGTCAACGAAACACTACACACCGAAAAGGCAACTGGCAAAGGTCCTAGATCAGGCACTAGTCCGCTGCTGTTGGCTGTTGAGAATGGTCATTTTGATTTGGCGATTGGTTTGTTGGAAGCTGGTGCCGAGCCGAATGATTCGCAACGCGGCTACACAGCGTTGCATGTCATTACTTGGGTTCGCAAGCCGGTGCGCGGCGACGGTGATCCATCGCCTATCGGCTCGGGAATGGCGACAAGTCTCGATTGCGTGCGGGCGCTAGTCGCGCATGGTGCCAACATCAACGCGCTGCATGGTCCTCATAAAGGGAACAATAATGCACTAGACAAAACCGACGCCACCGCATTTCTATTGGCCGCAGAAACTGGCGACGTAACACTAATGCGTTTGCTATTAGAGTTGGGCGCTGATCCCAATCTCACCAATGCCGATCACTGCACACCGTTACTAGCCGCGGCGGGCGTGGGGGTCCTGAGCAATGGCGATCAATCGGCTGGGACGGAAGAGGAGGCCATCGAAACCGTCGCACTGCTGCTCGAGTTGGGAGCTGATATCAATGCCGTTGACGACAAGGGGAACAGCGCCATGCATGGCGCCACCTACGAGAACCGCTTTGAACTGTTGGAGTATTTGGCCCAGCATGGTGCCGATATCGGCGTTTGGAATCGCAAGAACAATCGGCGTTGGACGCCACTTGATATTGCGTACGGGCATCGTCCCGGTAACTTCCGACCCTGTCCTGAATCAATCCAAGTGCTTCAGCGTCTGATGCTCGCTGCCGGAATCGAACCACCCGCAGCTCCCCCACGCTCTTGATATCAGCTCGACGCGCCAGCGAGCTGAAATGCGCAGGTCTGAGTCGCTTATTTTCCGGCTCTTCAGATACACGATATTCTTTTTGCCATGCCATGCCTCCGAAAACCTGTCGCCCGGGGTTGTTACCCACTGATTCTTCTATAGAGCTTATTTTCCCTGGCTGGCCAATTCGCGTTGTCGCTTGGCGATCTCGGTTTGCCCTAGCGCCTGATAGGCTTGGGCCAAACCTTCACGCACCTGAGGTCGCAATTCAGGCGCGTTGAGGGCGAACTCCAGATCAGCGATGGCGTCGGTGTAACGTTGCAACTGCACATAGATTTGCCCGCGAGTTTCGCGGAGGTAGGGATGATTGGGGACGAGCGCGTTGGCTGCATTGGCGATGCGCAGTGCCCGCTCCAAGTCTGGGGTTTCGGAATGGCTAATCGCATGGGCCAAGTTATTGAGGAAGCCCGGCATGTTGGGGTTGTTCTTCGCCGCCAACTCTAAATGCTGCGCCGCTTCCTCCACCTTCCCTTCGTTTAGCGCGATGGTCCCTAAGATAAAGTGCGACGTATCGGGATCAATGTTTTGGACCAATGATTCGCGAAGTACCGTCAATTGATCGTCTTCGGACTTGGCCGCCTCAAAGCAAACCTGAGTGATAGCCTCCAACACATCAGGGTTGGTTGGATCAGCATCGGCGGCCTGTTTGAGCTTGCTCATCCGCTCGATCAACCCACGGGGTGTGTTGTCATTCTGAGCCAATTGAACTGATTCATAGACCAACAGATCCGAAAGTGCTTTGTTGAGTCGCATGGCCTCGGCTGCTGTGGTCGCATAGTCCTGGCCTTGTTTAATCTCTCCCTTAGCTTCATCAATGCGTTGAAGCGATGCCAGTAACATTCCGTATTGGATGCGCGCGGTGGTATCCTTCGGGTCGTCTTGCAAACGCAAACGGTAGACGCGATCGAGTTTCTCACCGCGTGCCAGGGCCAATTCGGTATGGCCCAAATCCTTTTGTAGGAAATAAACGACATAAGCAGTATCGGTATCGATGTCGGCAATGGGGAGCAAGGCTTCATAGGCCCCTTTCTTGTTTCCGACCAGTGCTCGCACATCCCCCAGCATTCGCCGCGGCAGAGGGTTATTAGGCGAGTTTTCCACTGCTACTTGTACCCACTTATGATAGTCAATCAACTGTTGCTTGGACCAAGAGGCAAACTGCGTCGTATCTCCAATCGACTGCGCTCGCCACAGTGCTGCATTGGGACTTTTGGCCCCAGTGGCCAGCGCCTCCATGATGCCGCGAGCCAGATCGATGTTGCCCGCTTTCGATTCGAGCAATGCGCGATCAAAAACAGCATCTGTGTTGCTGGGATCGCTGCGGATCAATGCGTCAATCGCAAGTTTGGCACGCGGCAACTCAGTGTCTGAAATTCCCGACGCCAACATCCGCTTGTAGAAAATGCTCTGTGCGCCAGGCGAAATAGCGTTCCCGGCCGAGATCGCACCGATGAGTCCCAGTACAGCTACCGCCGCTGGGGTAGCCAGCAACAACGGTAAATAGCGGCGTGTGACTAGCCAGCGCACGGTGAATAGCAAGCTGCTACTGATCCACCACAGAGGATTCCACAGCGTCTTATTGGAGGGCCAAGTGCGAACTAATACTCGTCCATCGTCGCGTTTGAGCTTGTAATCGGTTCCGTCAAAGCGGAGCATTGCATCAACGAAAGCCACTCCGCTGCCAAGGCCCCCAGCAAAGATCCGTGAGGGGTTCCAATATTTCCAAAACGACTTAGCTCGCAACCACGGCCTTTTCCACATGGGAGCGGGCGCACCACCCGCTGATCGCGAATGCGAACGCGAACGCGAACGCGAGCCACGTATCCCCCCCGATTCATCGTCGCGCTTCTTAGCCCGTCTCTCGATTCGCGCTGGCTGGTTGGCTTGCGTTGCGCCGGAACCATCCTCGGCAACTGGAGTACTTTCTGCAGAGGCTGGTTCAAGTGGTGCTCGTTCTGGATAAGCTGGTTCAGTCATAGCTTTCGATCGTTTGAATTCTCGTGCGGGACTTACGGAGCGGCCAAAGCCTGATTCAGTTGCGTTTGAACTCCCACGACCAATCTCGAAAACTCCGCCTCGAGAGTTGACTTGGTGGCCGCCGCATATATCTCCACCAACTCTGCTTTACTCATCAACAAGTAACCACGGCTCGCGGTGTCCGCCAGTTCCAATGGAGAACCATCACTATTTAACCAAGCGTAAAGTAATTGAGCATGTTGCCTTCCGTTGTGGATGGCCGCGCTGCCGTACGTCAACCACTCCCCGTTGGGGAGCTTCGCTGGAACCTGTTCTAGTTTGTCTACTTGCCAGCCCTCTTCGACAATGATTTGCTTCAGGTCAAACACCCGCTGCGGAAGTCTAGTGAATATGTGCTCGCTGGTCGACAGAGGTGCAAAGACGGTCCAGAGGTCGACTTCCATGTCGCGGACCAGTGGGGGCGCGTAATGCGTATGACGATAATCAAACACTTCCCCCTTCTTAAAAACGAACGCTTGTAATTCGCCTAAGTCAAGCTTCACAGGACGCGCGGCTGACATGGCTGCCAGGCCACGCGACGATTGAACTAATTGCAATATCAGTGTCAATACCACACATCCCAGCACCACCAACGACGTGGTTCGACCAAACCACGATTCCCCAATCTGCCATTTCGAGCTGCGATGGTCGCGCGGCGAAAAACACCAGTTCCAGGCCAATACAAACGGATTGACCAGTCGCGAATCAGCGGTGCTTTCTGATATCGGCTGGAGCAAGATGCGCAACCCTCGTTCGGTTGACAAGAACAAACCCCAGGCGATTGCTCCCCACAATACGATTAACAACCACATGTGCCACGTATCGGGCGCTACGGACCAACGTACGCAGGATAAGATCAAACCACATTGGAGGGCAAAATACCAAAACAACGCAGAAAGCAGATTCAACACCCCCTCAAACCATGTCCTCCGCTTCCAGGCCGAATAGAACAGTGCCAGGGCGACAAATAATGGCCAGCTCAGCCACGAATAGACCTGTTGGTCAAAGTAGATTCGTAAATTGGGAACTTCGATAGCGTTCGCAAAATCGATATAGGGTATCTGCGCTAACCGCAGTAAGCTCTTGGAAGACGCTTCAAGCCTCGCTACGAAGCTCTGTGTCAACTGCGAATTCCCTCCCATGGGAATCGTGAGCATGCTCCACATCACATACCAGATAGGCAATAACCGTAGCCCGTCACGCTGATGATGCGAGCCCAGAAAGGCACCTGTGGTACAAATCAATCCTAGACCAGCCAGCCAATCATTGCGTAGTATCGCGGAAGCCAATATGGCAACTAAGCCTAACGCCAAACCCAACACTGCCATCGGATGACTAGGGTTCTCAAGGCGTCGATCCCAGCGCAGTGCGAAGAGAAGCAGCGCGGCCAGCGGTGTAGCGAACGTCAGCCAACCGTAGATTGGATCGCGAACAAGTCGAAGCGCATAGATCGAAAGCATCGGCAACTGGACGACAAACAATAACGCCCACAAGATGTGTTTCGGTAATGCGGGTTTCATACGACTGGCGAGGCTGATTGGCGCAAGAGAGGTCAAACGTGCTTGAGAATTCAAGCTGCGAGGACTCAATCTTAGTCAAACTGCCAGCCAGTTCGAAGTGGCAGAGGCTTAAAAAGCCGCAAAAGCTTCCACCAAAGTGCGACGTTCTGGTTCAGCTGACTTGAGTGTGCACCAGGCGATACTCATGGATTTTTTGGCTCTTCAGAAGAATCTGTGGGTAGTCAATCGACTCAAGGGGCAAGCTTGATAGGTTTTCGGAGGCATGGCTGCTCAGACCTCCTAGGAGCCGCATTTCCTAGCAGAAACAACGATTCGCTACGTGAGACCTTCGCCGACGAAAAACCCCCACCAGCAGCAACCCTACGCAGCCCAATGCACTTCCGGGTTCCGGTACGGCTGAAACACTTCCATTGTAGTTTCCCGGGTTATTTCCCCCAATATTCAGAATCGATGTACTCAGGAAACTGCTATTGGCCAGCAACGCATTCAGGTTCGCCGCGCTCGACATATCGCTAGTAATGACATTTCCACTATTCACAATTGTCGTTAGCGACCCGGGGGCAGGCCCTGTAAAGTTTGCGAACAGTGTTCCCGTGTCTGCTAGGCCACTTCCCAGGACTGAGATCGACCCTCCCGAAACGTTGAACGTTACCAACCCGCCCACGACCACCGTCCCTGAATTTATGGTCCCTGTGGCTTCCGCGAAGTCCAACGAAACGGAATACGAGCGGATCGGATCTGGAAAGGGAATGTTTCCAAGCAACGGATTGGTGCCACCTCCACCACTAGTGAATTGTCCCATGTACGAGACAATGGCAGCCGATGTCGTTCCGCTGTGCGTAAGGGCGAGAACGCCAACACAGGCCACACAACGGACGATCGAAAAGATTTTGTTCCTCATGGAAGTCTCCCTAAATTAGTGGTTAATAGTTGTTTCAAAAGTGCCAGTATGCAAATCGAGTGGTACTAAGTGTTTGATTTCCTGCGCTGTGCTTCTTCAGCGATCAAGCTCACCAAGCCACTAAGTTGCATGTCGTCTAACTCTAGAACTTCCGTTGATCGCCTATCATCGTCTTCGAGCCCTATGCCGTGCAAGTAATCGAGCACGGCGGGGATCGAGTTATTCTGTTCTCCGGCAACGCTTGGGACCTCCGCGTTCGCATCAGTTCCACTGACCACGATCAACTCACCCGGATGCGAATTGAGCAAGTTGATGATTAGCAATGCGTCGAGAGGTGTAACGCTTCCATCGCGATTAACATCCAGTGGATCGAGCGTCGTAGCGACTTCACCTTCACCCGCTGAACCGTTGAGACGATTGACGACCAGCAACACATCAAGCGCTGATACGATCTGGTCTCTGCTGACGTCGGCTGCGAAGCTTGCTGAAACGGGACCTAACACTTGTACTTCGAAAGCGCCAATATCTACGGCGGCTCCAACCGGTCGTGGCAAGCCCCGTTGATCGCTCGTCAACCCCGTACTCACACCTGCATCGATCGCCACACTACCACTCGACAATGCATGAGTCTGAGTTGCTCCTCCGTTGTTTGCCAGTGGTCCGAGGTTCGGATTGACTCCCGTAATATTGCCAGTCGTGCTCCCCGCGATAGTTGCTCCCGCGACGTTGCCTACGAGATTGTTCCCACCGCTGGTCAACGTACCTGCCACATCCGGCCCGGTAGCGGCAGAGTTCTGCGCGAGCAACGAATTAATAGCTGTCAACGTGCCACCAGCCTGATTGGCACCACCGCCGGTTGCAAGCGCGAAATTGCTGGCGACGGTGGTACTACGCAAAGTGACAGTTCCACCGGCAACCTGGACGCCACCGCCACTCCCCTGTGTGGAGTTAGAGGAAATCGTGCTCGTTTCCACCACCACCGCACCACCTTCACTCATCAAACCACCACCGGCTGTTGCCGCGTTGTTGCGAGAGAGGGTCGAAGTACTGATGGCAAGACTACCACCGCTCCCTTTCTGGAATACTCCACCACCAAAGGCCGCATTGTTAAAGCCAACAGTTGTCTCATTGATACGCAGTGTCCCTGTTGGTGAATTCCATAGTCCTCCCCCTTCGAGAGTGGCGAAGTTAAAGTTCACCTGGCTGTTGACGATCGCCACGGTACTTGCACCCGTGATATGCAAGCCACCTCCATTGCCAGGAGCACTCATGGCGCGATTGTTGGAAAGATTCACATTGTCTAAGTTGGTCGTGCCGGCATTATCCTCAACCCCTCCTCCAGCCCGACTAGCCGCATTGGCGGCGATCAACGAATTGGTCACGTTGACCGTGCCACCGAGGTTGAACAAACCTCCACCGGAACCACTCGCACCATCTGCGACGTTGGCCACGATGAATGCGTCACGCACACTGAGCACACCGCCGTTATTGAAGATCGCTCCGCCTCCATCATCTGCGGCGGGACCATGGGCGGCATTGTTCGTTAACACTGCATTGTTGAGCAATGTCATTTGCCCAGCCAGAGAATTCCATAGCGCCCCACCTTCTCGCGCCGCTTGGTTCCCAGCAAATGTTCCCCCTGTGATCGTGGTCACCGCAGCGCCAGTGATATGAATGCCTCCCCCATTACCAGGATTGGCCACACCGGCCACTCCATTGACGTCATTTCGAGTCAAATTGGTAAAGTTGAGCCCAAGCGTCCCGGCAACAATTTCGATACCACCACCAGCCCGGATGGCACTGTTGTTGATCAAGTTGGAGAAACTTAAATTCACCGCTCCAGCGCGACTCAATACGCCACCACCAGAGCCCGCCGCACCGTTGGCGATGTTACCGACTAGCGTTGCATTCACACCGTTGACGGTTCCACTCAAATTGAAGATGCCCCCGCCGCCACTATCCGCTGCCGCGCCACTAGCCGTATTGCCACCGATCGACGTACCGTTAATGACCATGATGCCGCTACCATTCCACAGCCCACCACCTTCGTTGGCCGCGATGTTATTGTTTACTTCGCCACCCGTGATAGTTGCATTCCCCGCACCGGTGATATGCAAACCACCACCGTTGCCTGGTGACGGAGCTATGCCACCTGCATTGTTACTGTTGAGTTTCACACTGGTCAGCGTGGTTGTTGTCCCTGCCGTTGCTTCGATTCCACCGCCTGCACGATTGGCGATGTTCGTCGATATCGTGGCGGCAGTCACGGTAAGCGTGCCGCCGAGATTGAAGATACCGCCCCCTGAACCCGCAGTACCTGTCGCTGAATTATTCTGGATGATAATTGGGGATTGCGATCCATCAATCGTGACGATCCCACCATTATTGAAAATGGCACCTCCACCGTCGTCGGCTGCTGAGCCATTGGCTTCATTGAATTGTAGCCGCGTGCCACCTTGAATTACCATCGTGCCGGTAGCTGAGTTCCACAGAGCACCACCCTCGCGACCAGCCTTGTTGCGGAACAGGAATCCACCGTCGACAGTGACATTAGCTGCACCCGTAACGTGCAGCGCGCCACCATTGCCTGGACTAGCGGGTCCCGCCAGTCCGTTGACATCATTGTTGATAAAATTGGTGCGAGTTAACGTGACGGTCCCCGTGCCGATTTCAATCGCACCACCCGCCCTGGTCGCCCGATTGAAAGTAAACTGCGAATCGACAATCGCAATAGATCCACTTGTGGAGAACAGCGCACCGCCACTTCCACTGACTGCGTTCGCTTGGTTGCCGGCCAAGGAGGAACCGATGATTGTGATCGAACCGCCGTCGTTATAGATCCCACCGCCATCATTGGCAGCGCTATTGAGTATCACAATTCGATTGAGCGTCAGCCCTCCACCAGCACCCACTAAAATCGCCCCACCCGTAGCTGCTTGTCCGTTTTGTAACGCGATATTTGAAATGGAAACTCCGCCGACACCAGCCGGAATTTCGAACAGGCGACTTACGTTCTGTGCATCAATTGAAATCGGCAACGGATTTGCGTCGCTGATCGTGAGTGCATCGGTGATTAGCAGTGAGCCCAACGGACCGAGGTTAATTTCTTGACCGCTCAGCGCGGGTGCGAAGGTGATCGTGTCCACGGTGGTCGCACCAGCTTGGCCCGCCGGTGCATCGCGAAAGGGGGCATTGCTATTGGCGGCGGTAATTGCCTCGCGCAAACTGATCAATCCGTCATTGGCTGTGCTCGTGTCATCCAAAGTATCAACCATGTAGGCAGTCAATACGATACGGGACTCGAGTGGCTCCATGCGCAGTTGTCTTGCCAGCTCCTGTCGCCGACGATGCCTGTGTCGTTTGCGGGGAGAGGCGGGGAGCGTTGACTTTTCGGCGCGAGATTTGCTTGATTGGTAGGGCACGGTCGCTTTCCCTTGCTAATTCATTTGATGGAGAAACCGGATGCGGTAAGACTGTACGATCAAGAACGGCGCATGGATGCACGTAGTGTGGATTACGTGACGACGAACCCATGCTCGCCGAATGCAAGAGCCGTGCCAGGACCGAAATGTCCTGGTGTAAAAACAGATGTCCTGGTGTTAAAGACTCTTAGTCTTCTTGACCTTGCCCCCCTCATTTTGTGTACCTCACGCCAGGACGCGCAGGGGAGGATAGGCTGAACCGCTATCATTTTAAAAAAAGGGGAAAAATGGCGTGACTTCGGGATTTACCGAGGTTGCCTACCCTCCGGACTGGCTGATCACCCTCCAATTCGCTATCCAAAAACACAGTGAGTGGATGAAACTAATTCGCACTGCATCCAAATTGGTGCTTTCCACCGTATGGTACTGCAGATGCATACCGTCGATGGCACATCACCTCATGTCGACGATCGATAGATCCCCACTCGCACAAGGAAAGCAACATGTCAGTTTTCTCCCGCATTGGACTTTTAAGTCTAGTTGGAATTTTTAGTAGCGGTTTGCTACAGAACAGAGTTACGGGGGCAGACCACCTCGATTCTCCGAGAGTGGCCAACAGCAATGGGACTTTGGACCTCAACGATATTTACGCGTTCCAATCCCCAGCCAACAGTAACAATGTTGTGCTGATCATGACGGTCAATCCACTGGCAGGCGTGCGTAGTGGAACCACCTTTGAAACGCGGGGCGTTTACGAGTTCAACGTCGATAACAATGCCGACGCAATACCCGATTTGGCATTTCGCTTCTACTTCGCTCCCGCCCGACGCGGTGTGCAGCGATTCATTGTGGTCGGTGGAGACAATCGGCCATTGGCTTCAGGCGAGACCGGTTCAGTGGCAAGTGTAGCGGGTGGAGGGAGCGTGACAGCTAGTTTATTTGACGATCCATTCTTCTTCGACTTGGCTGGTTTCAACAACGGCTTTGCCTTTACAGGTGTCGACTTTTTTAGAGGGGCCAATGTCAACGCGATCGTACTTGAGTTGCCGCGAACCGCTCTGGGTCCAAACAACGTTGCAGTGACAGCCCGCACGGTCATGTCAGGAATGCAGTTTGACCGCATGGGACGTCCGGGAATTACGACCGTGTTAATTCCATCGGGGCGTAAGGACGCGTTCAACTCAGGCGTGCCTGCCACAGACGTAGCCAACTTTACGGGCGACGTAGTGGCGACATTAGTCGGGCTAGGTCGGTCACCCGCCGACGCCTTGGGGCTAGCCACCGTGCTGCTCCCGGATCAGTTGACGATCAATACTGCCGATGCGTCAGGTTTCCTCAACGGTCGGCGACTGGCCGATGATGTCATCGATGCGGAACTGAAACTGTTGACCGGCAATCCCGCTGCGACCGACATGGTGAACTCCAACGACAGGCCGTTTCTGTCAACGTTCCCGTACATGGCTTCGCCGAACTGATACGGTGACAGCGCAACCGCAATCCACCCAAAGGAATTTCAACCAAATGATCAAGATCGATGGACGCATTCTGGGCGCGCTCACATGGCTGAGTTGCAGTTTGTTAAGTTGTTGGCTGGCAGTCGCCGCCGTGGCACAACAAAGCGGCGATCCTTATCAACTGCGATTCGATGATTTCCAATGGACGCAGCCGACGGAACTCACTCCGCTCGCCGGTACTCGGTCGCTGGGAAATCGAATGCCGACCGCCAAGGCGATCGCCATGTTTGAAAGCCGCTTGCAGAACGACTCACAAGATGTGGCTGCGTTGATGATGCTGGGTGAACTCTATTTAGTGCACGCCAAGGAGGAGGACGATCTGCCAGCCTATGATCAATCCGAGCAAATGTTGAGACGGGCCCTGGAGTTGTCACCGGAATCTTCATCTGCCCAATTGCATTTGGCACAGACGCTTCTGGCCAAGCATCGATTTGCGGAAGCTCGGAAGCTTGCCAGCAGCGTGCTCGAGCGAGCATCAGATTCGCCGTTCGCACTTGCAACGATGTTTGATGCGACTTTGGAATTGGGCGACTACGCAGCAGCCAAACTGGCGTTGGACAAACTGCTGGAACTCGAGCGCTCCGCACCTGTGCTCGCTCGGGAGGCGCGACTGGCAGAGCTCATGGGGGATACGCAGCGAGCGATCGGGCTGCTTCAGCAATGCGTCGACACGGAGCCCGAATCGGCCTGGTATCAGTGGCGGCTGGGTGGCTTGCAATTTAACAGCGGTCAGACCGCTGCCGCTATCGCCGCCCACCAAGCCGCTTTGCAACTCGACCCAGGCAACGGTCCCAGCCAAGTCGATTTGGCAGTTTGTTATTTCAGCGATGGCCAGCCCGAGTTAGCTAAAAAGCTTTTGTCAGACGCGGTTTCAGAACATGGCGAACCACCAATGATGATGTTACTGGGGGACTTGCACATGGTCAGTGGCGAACATCAACTGGCAGAAGAGTGGTACCAACGGACCGAGCAAGCCATGCGAGAAGAGGCTAAGATTGCGGGCGACGCCCACGCCCGTGAAGTCGCTCTATTCCTAGCCGATCATGACCGAGACCTGCCTCGCGCACTTGAGTTGGCACAACGTGATTTGCAGATCCGGCAAGACATCTTCGCGTACGACGCGTTGGCTTGGATTCACTATAAGCTCGGTGATGTGGCAGCGGCCAGCGTAGCCATTTCTAAAGCGGTAGCCCACGGTACGCGTTCGCCACAGATTGTCTACCATGCCGCACTGATTGCTGAAGCATCTGGTCGGCGTGACGAGGCAAAAGACTTTTGGAATATTTTGGGTGAAACGAATCCGAAATTTTCCATTCTTCACTCAAACACTGTTAAAACAGGTATTGCCGCCCTTTCCCCGTAAACCCTGTGAACCTCGTTCACAGGCCGAGCCTGGGAACCAGACAGTAATCGCAATTGACTGAACGCAAGCGCAAATCGCATGCCGCGTACTTATTGAAGAGCCCAAATCTTTATGCCAAATGTAGATGGTCTCGCCTCGCCAAACATCCATGCACGAGTCGCAATTAACTGGCGTCGCGGGTTCGCGAAGTTTTTAGCTTTGTTTGCGATTGGCATGGCCTTGGCATGGTTCGCGCTGCGATCAGTCGATTCATCAATTGCGACACGCCACGCTTCCATTGCCCCGGATCGCATCGACTTCTCAATTGCACAACCGACATTGCAACCCGAGCAGGTCGTCGCTCGGCAAGTGGAATCAATGCGTGAGGGGGTTCTCGATGCGGATAAATTGATCGATTGTTATAGTCTGGCCACTCCGTCGAATCGTGCGCAGACGGGACCTTTTAATAATTTTGTTGAGCTGGTGCAGGCGGAGCCGTACGCACAACTGGGACTATGCAAAGACTACCAAGTAGGAACGGCAGTGGTCACTGAAGGTGTCGCGGCTGTGTTAGTCTCCTTACGTACGCGGGATGACCGCTCGATGGCGTTCCGATTTATTCTGGAAAAACAGACTGAGCAGCCCTACGTAGATTGTTGGATGACTGCGGGAGTTTTCGCACTTGGCGCGGCCGATTTGCCTACCCCCTCGGTAAACCGTTCCGCCGGCGAAGGGGAGCCCGGTGAGCAGTCGGCGTTGCGACAGGAGCCGAGGATTGATTGAATCACAGGACGCTGCTCAAGTGCTAGAGTCCGACCGCCAACTCGTCGCGCGGATCATCAACCGCGACGAAGCGGGGCTCAGCGAGGCGATCGAACTCTACGCGGGACAAGTCAAATCGATTTGCGCGCGGATTTGTGTCGACGAACTGGAGGCCGACGAAGTAGTCTCGCTTGTATTTTGGCATTTGTGGAACGCGACAAGCAAGTATGATTGTCGTCGCGGTTCGTTGCGGACCTACTTACTGACGCTCGCACGTAGTCGAGCCATTGATCGCCAGCGAGCCTCAATAGCGCGATCAAAGAACAGTCAGAAGTATTTTGAATCTCAACAAACACGATTGGGCACCATGCCTACGTCAGACGAGGGCTGTGAGATGCAAATAGATAAGCAGCGCACCCAAGAATTGCGCGAGGCAATCGCCCATCTCCCCGATGCGCAAAAGTCTGCCTTGGAGCTAGCCTTCTTCGATGGCTTGACCCACCGCGAAGTAGCCGAGCGACAGGCATTGCCGCTCGGGACAATTAAGTCGAACATCCGCCGCGGATTGATCCAATTGAGAAAAATGATGGCCGACATGACAGGCCAAGAACGGGAGCTGGCATGAGTTGCGAGCAGATACAAGAAGACTTCGTCCCCTACCTGCTGGGCGAGCTTTCGTCCGATGAGGCGTGGTGTATCGAACGCCATTTATCTGAGGGTTGTGCACGTTGTCGCGAAGACTTCAACACCATTCGTGAAGCGATCGGTTTGGTATTCGAAGCGGTCCCCGCCTCTGACTTAACTGCTGAGCGACAACGATCGGTCGTGCGCCATGCCTTGCATGCGACGCAACCAAGTTGTTCGAACTCGTACGCTCCAGCTTTATCAGCATTAACAGATTCGCTCTCAACGGGGCCGCGTGTGGCTAGTTCAGTGCTACTACTGCAAGCACTCCTGGCCGTAGCGGCAGGTTTCTTTCTAGTGCTAGGTGCTCAGGCCTTTTTGCGGAGCGGCCAGCCCGACGAACGGACAATGAGCGAATTGAACGTTCCTCGGCTGGACGATTCTCCACAAGAAGCGGAAGCAATTCCCAGCGAGCGGCCTGTCCAACAGCGAGCCAACAGATTGGCGGGTGACCCCGAATTGCTCCCAGGCTCTCATGACGCTGTCCACTTTGTTTCGCTCAAAGCCCAACCGGTACAGACAGCTTTGATCGGATACTTCCTGGCTGATCCGTTTAGTGGCGAACTACATGTCGTCGGGCAGATTCTCCCCCAAGCTCGCCAGGCACCCCGCCGCAATCAGCGTTTCTCACTGACCATCACCACCGATCAAACACGAAGCGATGAGCCGCTGCAGGTCGATGACAATGGGGGATTCAAGCTGATCGTGCCGCTCCCCCAGCACTTAATCCGAGACATATCGCTACAGGTCGCTGAAGGTAGCAACTGACTATTTAAGAGCGATGGTTTGCTGCAAGGGTCGCAGGACGTTGTCGACCAAATACTCGTCCGTCATCTTCTCCGCTAAGTCAGCCAACCGCCGCAGTTCAACGGCAAAGCTTTCCCCCTTTTCCAGACTATCGTAGCGTCGCACTGTGAGATAAACGCTCAATTGATCTTCCGTGAAATCATTGCTGCGAACCTGAAAAGCAGTGGTCCGAGTTTCAAACGATAGTCGACACTGGGTCTTGCAGTCGTCGTCCAGGGCGAATTGCAGACTCGGTTCATAGCTGAGTAACGTGTTGGGCGCGAACTCGCAAAGTCGTTCCAGCGGTTGCATCATGCCGAGCGCTTCGGCCAAAAGTTCATTTTGATTGCCGCGATAGGTAAAATCGAAACCCAGCATGAAACTGAGTGATTCGCAATCCAAATGGCTGATCGACAATTCAAAGGGGCTGAGTTCTAGCACCATTTGATGTAGGTCGATCGCGCTCTGCAACGTCTCGGGACTCACTGCACCGCTGCTGAGTCGTCGTGGCTCGGTGGAAACCCAACGGTACTGTCCCCCTTCCTTATCTTCTTCCAAGCAGAATTCGCCTCGTTCGCGGGCGTAAAAGTTCTTCATCTGCGGAAATCGCGACTGGATTTGTTCGAAGAAATGCAAAATGGATTCGCGATTGTGGGGCAGATCCATCTCCGTCCCCAAGTGCATGTTGACATAAAATTCATCGCACAGTCCACTGTACTTATGCATCAAGTGATCCCTATTGGTTTACTACAGCGTCGCGGCAAAAATTGCGACAGTAAAATCCGCACGTTGCTGCGCGTTGTTGGAAGCGGGTGACTAGAACCGACGGCGAACGGCTTCCACTTCCGCCTTGATCCGCGCCTCCTCGGCTAATTGGCGTTGGGCGACGATGCGTTCGTAGCGCTGGATCAGCTCCGGCGTCATCAGATCGCGAGCCATTTTGTAGTAAACGCGGGCTGCCATCAAGCTCCCCGACTTCTCAGCCGACTCACCTTGCTTCAGGTAGTAACGAATATCGCTCTCCAGCAGCGTCGGGTTGCGACCAAGTTGATCACCATCTCCTGCAAGAACGCGTTGCCACTTGCCAGGGTCAGCTCCAATGCGCATGCTAGGTGTGTCGGTAAGATAAGTGGCATGCTGGCTGGTGGCTCGCGATGTCGCCGCACTAGCTGTCATCGCACTCGATCCGTCGGAATCCGCGGCCGAGCTTGTAGAGTTTGATGTAACGGCAGAGTCTGGTCGCCGGGGATCAGCCGAGTGAGAAACATCGCCAGCCAGAATCGCTTCGTCGAGCGCGGCTAAATCGATGATCTGGACCGAAGCCGACAGCGATGAACCTCCGGCAGAACTAGCACTGCTGCGGCTCGAATACGGACCCCAGCCGCCACGGTTGCTACCATAACTCGATCCGCTAATTCCGCCCAACGCGGCTGTTCCACCATCGGGAACCGACACCGAACCCGAATAGTTCAGCGAACGCGAACTTGGGAGCTGAACCACTTGCGCTTGGACCTCTGCCTGGATGCCCCACGCCAGCGGCAACGCAGTCACCAATCCGATCGCGATCGTCTGCCTCACAGTTTTCATCTCGGTTGCCTTCAGTTGTAGAGTACTAGTTTTGCTGCTCACGTCGCTCGCGAGTGGCGGCCCAAGCGGCTTTTTCACTGGCACGTCGAAAGTCGGGTTTGCCGGTCATCGGCCAATTGGGATTCTCAGCGTGGGCCGCCAAGAAGATCTGCGCGGCGCGAGCAACCAAGTCAGGATGCTGTTCGGAAATGTCATTCTGCTCAGCCGAGTCGTGGGTCAAGTCGTAAATTTCCACTGGACTGTCCTCCCCATTCTTGACCGCTTTCCAATCGCCAAAACGCGCGGCCTGGATCGGCTTTTCCTCGTGCAGCTCCCAATAAAAATAATCGCGTGCTGGTGCTGGCCCACCCTTTAGGAACTTGACCAACGAGACACCGTCGGTGTGAATCTCTTCCGACCGCACTCCAGCCAGTTCCGCTGCGGTTGGGAGGATGTCCCAGAAGGCCCAAGGTTCGTCACAGACGCGTCCAGCCGGAACCACTCCCGGCCACCGTGCGATGGCAGCTTGGCGCAAGGCACCTTCATACAGTCCCCGTTTGTACCCACGCAGTCCATTGTTCGCTTGCTCGAACAACGCTCCCATTTCCGAATCCGGCGCGAAGGACGAACCATTGTCGCCACTGACGATCACCAGCGTCTGTTCGTCTATGCCCAGTTCCCGCAGAAGTGCAAGCAGTTCTCCGATGTCACTATCCAAACGTGTTACCTGCGCTGCATACGACTTCTGTGATAAGCTCCACGGCTGGTCGGAGTAAATCCCAAGGTCGTCAATCTCATGTTTGGCATGCGGCAACGTCACGGCGTAGAACAAAAAAAATGGCTCTGTGGAATGGGTTCGAATCCATCCTAGGGCGTCATTCTGAATCTCTTCTTGTGCGTATGTCTCCCCAATGGATAATCCGTCATTGCCAGGTAGCGCCACGCGCTGATCATCGTTGTAAAGGTAACGTGGAAAATAAGTGTGAGCTTCGCGTTGGCAATTGTAACCATAAAAGTGGTCAAACCCCTGTTTCAACGGGCTACCGCTAGTATCGAAAAAACCCATCCCCCACTTCCCTGCGCAAGCCGTCGCGTAGCCAGCTTTCTTTAGTATCTCGGCCATCGTGACAGTCTCTGCTGGCAATGCCAGTTGTCCTTCGGGTGGCACTTCAAAATTGCCTCGAATGGGACAATGGCCACAATGCAGACCAGTCATCAATGACGAACGACTTGGGGCGCACACGCTGGTACCACAATAGGCCTGCAGATAACGCGTACCCTGACTGGCCATAGCATCGAGGTGGGGTGTCTGAATCAATTTCTGACCGTAACATCCCAAATCCCCTTGGGCGACATCATCGCTGAGCACAAAAATAATATTCGGCTTCGGTTCGGCTGCCTTCGCTCCGGAGCTCAATAAGCACAGAGCCAAACAACACCAACTGAAACTAGATAACTGCTTGGATCGTTCCTTGTCAGCCGCAAACATCAAGCTTCACTCCCATTGCCGTTGATTGCCAAACGCTTCAGTATAACTGCCGCACCGCTTCCCTTACAGTCTTTCTTGAAGGCACACTGAGCCCCCCAGCCGCCCCCCAAGTGGTGAGGGCAGGAGGCCAATTAAAGGATTTTCGCAAGTAGTGGAAATGTGGAAACCGGAATTTTTCTTTTAAACGCTGGAATTGACCCGTGGAAATAAGATAGACTGATATTCGAGGACCGCATCCTGCTCGGCATCGGCATTACCCACGGACGCAGTTCGAAGGGTAGTGGCAGCTAAAAATCATGACGACCCATTCTTATCTACGGAGCAGACAATGTTGACTGTTGCAAACAAGTCCAGAACTACGATCGTCAATGCCGCCTTTCTGCAAGAAGTGAAGGACTCCAATCTAAGACTTTGGTCAGTCCTGCGTGAACTGCGTGAACTGCGAGTTGGCAGACTGGAGGCTCGCGAGCTGTCGCGCGAGCTGGTCGAATTGCTAAGCGAGCTGCGCGATGCGATCGCACTCGAGTTTTCGCTTGAGGAGACGTATGGCTTCATCGAAGGCGCGGCCCGAATCGGTAGCATTGGGATGCCCGATGCCGGAATGGCCAAGAACCAACATCGAGAACTTTATCTGCAGTTGCACGAACTGTGTGAACAAGTCGAGGAGGCTCAGTATCGCGGAACGATTGGCCGCGACATCGGGCTCTATCTCGATGTATTTGAACGATTCGACTCCAGCCTGAGAACTCATGAGGAATTTGAAGCTGAGTTGATACGCTGTGCCTTCGGGTATCGCGCGTCGCACGATCCCAATTAGTCGGGCCCAATTAGTCGGGCTATCGCTAACAGAAGGAATGATGGACATGGTGTGGGTCAACCCTGAAGGGACTGGACAGGCGCTGGAGATCATGTTGATCGAAGACAGTCTGGTGGATGCCCGGCTGACAATCGAGGCGCTAAGAAGATGCGGCATTCATCACCGCTTGAGTTTGTTCCGCGATGGGAGTGAAGCAATTGAATTTCTTTACCAGCGTGGTGTCTTCTCCCTGGCACCACGCCCGGATGTCGTGTTGCTAGATTTGTTTCTGCCCGACACCGATGGCGTCTCTGTCTTGCGACAGTTGCGAACGGAGCGCACACTAACCAACATCCCGGTGGTCGTGCTCACCAGTAGCGATGATGGCACTGATCAGCATCAATGTGAACAGCTTGGGGTCAGCAGCTACATACGCAAGCCGTTCAATGAAGACAAGTTTCTAAGTGTGATCCGACGCATCAAGGGACTTGCATTAGCGCTCGAAGCCAGCACCGTCGCCGGAGCGTCCGCCTGAGGTTCACCCAGTGGTTGTCAGTGCGAACTGAACCGCTCGACCAAATCTCCCTGCGGATCAAACTCCAGCGGTCTTGGCTCACTCAAAATCTCGATCGTGGCTTGGCTCTCCGAGGCTAGGCGCTTGGCTCCCTCGAATAACGCCTGGCTGCATTCAACTTCATCCAAACTGAGCGTATCGCGAATCCACATCGCAGTGACCTGCTCGGGAGGTACGTAGCCCGCTAATTGACAAGCGACTAGCAACGCCTCACGGTCGTTAGCGAAGTCGATCGGTACCATCGCCCCTGTCACGTGTCCGGCGGTAATGCAATTCAGACGGGTCACATGGTGATCCATCTGCTCGAGTAAACGTCGGTGGCACATTTCTGCCAGACCAATACCACAGGCATTGCCATGCGTTTGCTCGGTCAAACCACGTAGGTAGATGTGATGAATATCAGGCCGTTCTCCCTCGATGGCCGCGTGATCATTGCGTTTGCGTCCAACCACATTGGTATCCATGCCAGCACCAGAAATATTTTTACCGATGCGATCGACCATCAGCAGCTCCGCATGATCAAACGGTAAACGCGGCATCCACTCCTTCACTTGTCGCAGAAACTCTGGCTCCCGCGACTCGATTTCACTGGGAGCGACCGCCGTGATTTGTGCGGTCTCCTCATAGGCATTTTCCAGGATTGCCAACCCCGCCAAGATATTGCACCGCTCGATAACTGTCCGCGCCACCGAGCGCACAATTTGATCGAATGAGTAGTTAACAATCACTCGATGATACACCTCCGCCCCCTGTTTTTTCCCCAATCCGATAAGCATCATTTTCATCAAACCACTTTCGATTTCGCCAATGAATCGCGTATGTGGTTTTATGCGATTGACGACCAACACGTAATCCGCCGACATCGCATAACGATCGAAGAAGACCGGAAATCCCTCGGCGGCCATCGCCACTTGTTCCACCTCCATGCTGCTGCGCACCGGACAGCCCATGCTCGCCTCCGTGATCCCGAATCGCGCTAACACGCCGGCTTGTCCTTCTGCCGTCGCCCCTCCGTGGCTCCCCATCGCTGGAACCAAGAAAGGAAGTGCCTGCCGTTGCTTCAGAAAATCGACGCAGGCACGCGTGATGTCAGCGATCCCCGCGATACCGCGGCTCCCCACTGTGACCGCCACCGACTTACCTGTTAGGTCCGCCGGCACACAATTCTTCAGTTCGCGCATCACTGTGGCTGGAACGTCACTCAAGCGAGGTCGTGGGAAAGTCTGTTTGAGTCGGAAGAAAGAAGGGAGAGGGTGTGTCATTTTGCGAATCGCGGAAGCTAGGATGGAAGACTATCTGGCAAACCGGCTGACGAAAAGATGTGCAGCCACAAGATACAGCATATCGAAAGTTCCCGCACAGTGGCAGCTTCTCTGGGCCTCAGACGCAGAGCCGCTGAGCGGCCTGTCACGATCAATCCTGACCGTTTGCCAAGTTTTCGCCAGTGGTTAGAATCTAGCCACGTGAAGTAGAGTAGGCCCAGATGCAGAAGTCTCGTTGAGAACCTACAAACACCACATACACTCGCCCCTGTAGCTCAGTTGGATAGAGCATCGGATTTCTAAAGCAAAACCAAGCTAGCATAAACCCGCTAATACCCAATGATTCCTTGGGTTTGCTCGATTCTGGCATCCTCTAAAATCGGCTCAAATCCGCCGTACCGGGCGTCACTGACGCCCGCCCCCACAACGAAAAAAGCCACTGCTAACGCGGTGGCTTTTGCGAATTGGAGATTAGCGCCGGCGCGTCCTTCTAATGGTTTCGCAGTCGCTACTCTTAGCATTTTTGAAGGATCGTCTCAAGCAGTACCGGTTTAATATAACCACGACTTGCTTCAATTCGATCCTGCGGAAGGACAACCTTCCAGTTGCAAACGGCGACGCAACGTTTCGTTAAGCCGGTGTGGCAAAAGCTAGGCTTTTCTGCATAAGGAAGCTCGATATGGAACTCGTCAGCTTTCCAGTGGTTGCCAGAAATTGCAATGCCTTCTAGGTCAGTTGACACTGCAATGTATTCAGTTGAGGAAATGACTATGAACGGACGGTTTCGTTTGCTGTTTTGACCGTTTTGATCTGGGATAGCGTCAAGTGCATAAACAATCTGCCCTCGGTGAAACGCCACAATTTCTACCTAGTTGCCGTAGTTCTCTTGGACCCTACACATTGCGTTGTATTGTGTCAGTTCCTCATCTAGGTCGGTCGGAGGATCATTTACTAAATGGTATTCAATGTCCTCGTCGCTCATTCCCATCATCTCCATCCAAGCACGACGGACTTGCTCGGCGTTGTTGATCCACTTCGCGGAATTTTCCAGCGGATCAACTGAACTCGTCGATCGCAGGAAATTATTTTGTGAGATGCTCGGCATAGTTGAACTCTATATTTGTAAGTGTACTTGCTAACTTTATCATCTCTTCGCGGATGGAAAGAAATTCGTCGCACCTTTTTACGACTAATTCGCCTAGAGCGTCCGGGTCGTTGCGACTTTTTGATATATCAAAATGAGCATTTAGCAGCAGTTCTTGATACTCGACGGTACGGCTAAGCTGCACATTGAGCAGACCTCCTTGAAACTCAAATCCAGCATGGCATGAGCACTGAATTGCACCGTCGATCTGGTGCAATTCTAGGGCCCCTGCTACTTCATCCGAAAGCTCGCCTCGGAATGCAACATTCATCCCAAGGGCAACGATCGGCGTCCAGTTCAGTTTTTCTGTGACTCGAGCCAATTTTTCGCCACAATTCGCCATCGGATTTGTGGTTTCAATTGAAACTCGATCTGGTCGGAGAATCCAATTCACACCATCATCTGCAAAGCGAATGCCGGGAGCACTTAAATCGCCCATTACCAGCACTTTCTTTTTGCTTCGGATTGCATTCATCCGCAGCAAGTTTTCAGGCTGCAAAACGTAGATATTGAACGTTCCAACAGCTACGGCACTGGAGTTGTGGAAGCGAAAAGATGGCATTGATTTGCGGGGAGAAGGTTGTAGGAGTCGGACTTGAAACTCTAATCACCATCGGAATTTAAGCTAGGGCTATCATTTAGTTTACTACTTTTTTTGCCTAAATGGCATGTTAGGGCAAAGCATTGCGGACCAACCCCACCAACAGAACCCCCCTGCAGACGGGACAACTCCATGCGATTTGGCCTCTCACCTAAAAATCTCAACCTTTAGAACCAGCCGACACCACTGGCCGAAAACGATTGTATCGCCTGGGCGTAGGTCGCGGACTCTTGGCTTCTCAATCTTCAGCCCTTCCGGCATCGGATCGCCACGCCAGAACATGAATTGCCAGCGGTGATCTTCAAACGGCTTCAGCTCCACGTAGATAGCTCCACCTTGTGTTGGCTCGCTAGCAGCTCCGCAAATTCGCGGGGAAAGAATTTGCTGGTTAGCCCGTGATCGGCCATGAAGTCTGCCCGGTTTGGTGCCCGATTCAGATAGCACGAGCTATACCCATTGTGATCGGCCGAGCCGTCTTCGCACTTGCTGCCCCAGCGACCAACAACGAAAGCACCACCGGATATTGGAAGCAACCAGCAATTGCTATTTGACTCACCAGTACCAGTGGCTCTGGTTTGAAACGATCCCTTGAGTCCGAGTTCCTGGTGGCAGCGTTGTAGATCACTGGTATGGCCGTGGTAGGTTTGTTCCGCAAAGGAGAATTGCCGTTTCGCGTTAGATTGCAGCCAAACGATGATATCTTGGTGCTCGGGCTCTAACTTTTCGAGTGGCACAAAGTTTGACTTCAAGACGGGGTAAGCAGGCTTAAGCTCACCTGAGAAAAGTTCAGTAGGCGATTGAAGATTTTCAAAGCCGTTTTGACCAGGGTTGGGAGCATGCAGAAACAGTTGCCCACCATAGACGTCAACGACTCGTTTGGTATTGAAGCCGGGTATAGTCTCAGCAATTAGGTTTACCATGGCCAGTGCATATGGTCGCGGCTTGTCAGTCGCGATTGGAGTTGCAAGCGGCACTAAGACGTGTAGGCCGGTCCCCGACTTGGAGCGGCGAACGTAGATATACGGTATGGCCTTTAGATCATTGACTAACTTCTCTATCTCTTCGGGTGACAACGTAGCATCACCACTTCCAAGAGCCTCGACCAAGTTGAACACCAGCTGCGGCATTTGAAAATCGATGACGATTCTCTGAAACAAATCGTGCGTGATCCAAGTAGGCTGGATACCATCGACCTGAAACTTGGTCTCAAAAAAGCTAATCGCATCCCTGGCAGACTCAGCAGACACAATCGCGTGTGGCATGACTTGTTGATCATCGACGAGTTCGGCTTCGAGAAGCTGGAGAGGAAGGAGGTGCCCGATGCGCTGAGCCTGCTGTACAAGGTCATCGACGGCCGTAATCGTCGTCGTTCAACGGCCGTGATCACGAATGTGAACATGTCTGACTGGACGGATTACCTAGGGGACCCACCCATGACAATGGCCCTGCTCGATCGCGTCATGGACCGCTCGGTTCAAATTCCATTCGACGGGATAACAAATCGCACGCCGATCGATTCGTCACACACATGAGAATCGACTACCGAGAGCTCAAGAAACGCATTCGACTACAGGACTTACTGCACCAGATCGGATGGAAACCTAGTGAGGGCCGTGGAGCACAACTCCGCGGCCCTTGTCCATTACCGATCTGCCGAGTGCGTACCGACAACGATCCATCTCCACGTCGACTTCGCACCTTCTCCGTCAACACGAAGCGGAATATCTTTGGCTGCTTCTCCTGCGGCCGTTCTGGCACCGTCATCGACTTCTGGGCGTACTATCGAGCCATCGAAACTGACGCAGCCGCCCGTGAACTAGCCACACGCGTTACACTTGAAAACAATCAACCCCAACACAGCTCCTCACCAACCCCAAAATCGTAAACCGCTAACCAGCCACCCTGCGATTATGGCTGGTTCTTAGTTGCGTTTAACACTTGCAGCTAGAAAACGCGATTGAGCAGGAGATACAATTTGTCCGACAGCTCTCTGGGGGATGCCGACTTCTATGATCCGCGTGATTACGTCGGCATCGGTAAGAGATTACTCGTCCTCCTTGTTGATTCCGCCGTCCTAATACTGCTGGGTGTAGCGGTGTGGATGCCCTTCCTTGTCTTAATACTGCTGGGGATCGTACAGGCTGATCCTAGCGGTTTGTACTTGATTTGTTACTTGGTTGTGATTTGGTTTTATCTCGGACCGGTCAAACGGTCTAACTTTGGGACCGTTGGTTATCGCCTACTCGGCATCAAACTTGTCTCAGCAAAAGGGGGTTCTCCCTCCCTGCTTACGATGACAATGCGGATGCTCATGTGGATGTTTGGACCATTCAACCTTGTGCTCGACTTGCTTTGGCTTGGTGCGGATTCTGAGAACCAGTCATTGAGGGACTGCTACCTCGGAACTTACCTTATCAAGAAAAATGCAAAAGCCGTGGGGCGAGCCCCAGTACATCTTACGCGTTACAATGCGATGGGATTTGCTCTCGCGTATCCCAGAGTCTGCCGTCCGAAGAATGCTGCGTCGCCCGTGAGCCCCTGACGCCTTAGGACCAACAATCCTCCCTCCCCTGAGCCCCGGTAGGGGACGGTTCATGGATACCAAGTGGTCAACTATTTGCTTGACTTTGGCGGATAACATTGGCTAAATTTAACCAGTGCCCCTGAGCTTTTCGGGATCGCTTAGTTGTAATGCTTCGAGGAGCTTATTAGTGGATTCACAAACACTTGGATTAATAGGCGGGCTCCTCGGTGGCGGAGTAGGCTTGCTGGGGGCGATGGTCGGCACATTCGTTTCCTACAAGCACGCAACTGGTCCACTCGAACGAGCATTCATTATAAAGTTCGCCGTTTACATTTCGCTTCTAATACTCGCTTTCGTTGTCGCCACGTTATTGATCCCTACTTCGCACAGGCATCTACTTTGGCTTCCGTATGGAATTGCTCTCTCTCAGGGATTGAGGTACGGCATCAAGACACAGACTCAAATTCGACAACGGGAATCGGGATTAACAGCTTCGCGATAATGTCCCGGACGCTTTGCAGTCATTGGTGGTCAACCGGTGAAGACCAACAATCCTACGAGCCCTAACGATCATCAGTTCGAGCTGTGCCGTGGTTCGCCGGAATCTTCGGAAACAGCTCACCCCTGGTTCAATGCCTAAGCAAACGTGACTAAGATGCATCGATTCTAGTTTCATCAACTGTGAGCCAAATATGATTCCCATAGGTCTAATGGTCGTTGTGATGATCGTTCTTTCGGTCATGTTCATTGGGGACGCAGGCTGGCAATGGGTTGCAGGAGCTTGGCTGACGTTTATCCTCGGAACTGTCACAATGACTTGGCTGCAAATCAGTTTTGCATTTGTCTGGGCTTTCCAGGCGATTGTGGTCGCAAGCATCTACGCTAAATCTCAAATGCAATAGCAATCCGTGGAGCCTCAGAAACAGCTCACCCTTGGTCTGATGTGGTTTTTTTGGAGCCTCTCACAATCCTGGAGCCCAAAGAGTGTGGGGCACTGGATTCCTAGGCTTTTTAGCGGGCGGTTTGCTTGACTCGGGCGAGTCGTATTGGCTAAATTAACCACCAGCCCAAACAGCTTCGGCATTAAGTAAGTTGTATTTGATAGCCCGCA
>JBGSJT010000048.1:0-13586 GCA_041741715.1 Pirellulaceae bacterium
TCACGACCAAACGGTCACCGCCCAAGATATCTCCGGAACGCCAGCCTATATGGCGCCGGAATCCGTGGGTGGCGGGCAGGACACTTTTGCTTGCGATTGGTACGCGGTGGGGGTCATGCTTTACGAAGCCCTTAGCGGGAAGTTACCTTTCAGTGGTGACACGCTGCAGATCCTCTCCGACAAACGCTCGCAAGACGCACCACCACTAACCGAATCGGAGTCGATCCCGGAAGACCTGCGCCAAATCTGCATGCGCTTGCTCGAACGCGAGCCAACGCGAAGATCGACTTATCAGGAATTATCGGTCAGTCTCGGTAAGGCACCTTCCGCAGCAGAATCACTCGACGAACATGAAGAAAAACTATTGGGTCGTGCCTGGCAATTGTCGTCCCTCCGCAACCACTACGACAAAGTTCAAGCCACCGAGCGTCCGCTCGTAACGCTGGTGTCGGGCAAGTCGGGGGAAGGCAAGTCCGCCCTTATCGAAAAGTTCCTGAACGAATTGCGGAAGACAGAAAATGTGACGATCTTGGCGGGACGCTGCTACGATCGTGAGTCGGTACCGTTCAAGGCCCTGGATAGTTTAATTGACGCATTGGCTAGTTTCCTAAGGACCATGGATACCGCCGATTCTGCTGTTTTACTGCCGGACGATACCGGTTTCCTGGCGAGCGTTTTCCCGGTCTTGGGGCGTGTGGAGGTTGTCGCAAAACGGCCAGCGCCAGCGATCAAAGGGCTGGATGATCAACAGGTGCGAAAACGTGCATTTGCGGCTTTGCGGGAATTGTTACGACGCATCTGCCTGCGCTATCGGGTCGTCCTGTTTAGCGATGATCTACAGTGGGGTGATGCCGATAGTGCTGAAGTACTCAACGATGTACTCAGCGGAGCGGACGCACCCCAATTGCTGTTCATCGGTAGCTTTCGTAGCGACGAGGCGGACACTAGCCCCTTCTTGAAATCGTGGAATCGGTATCAGCAGCCATCTTCGCAAACGGATCTGGTCGAGTGTGCCAACGTAACCGTTGGCCCGCTCACGCTGGAGCATTGTGCCCAATTGATCGCGGGGCGTCTGAAAATCAGCGAATCAGCCTGCCGTTCCCTGGCCGATGAGTTATTGCGTGAAACGTCAGGAAACGCCTTCTTCCTCAGTGAGTTATTGGATTGCTTGGATCCGACCAGCCAGCAGCTGCGCAGGATTCCATTGCGAGAGGTCATCGCGCAGAAGCTGACCAAACTACCCAGCGAAGCCAGTGAGCTGTTGACGATGATCGCGGTGTCTGGTCAGTCGATCGGAATTTCCGAGCTACTTGAGGCCTCCGGTTGCTCTTCAAGCGGTTACGCAGCCATCACGCACATGCGAAATGTCAGGCTCATTCGTCTTATTGGCGACGAATCAACGCAGATCGTTGACACCTATCATGACAAAATCCGTGAGACGGTACTCGCGACTCTGGATGCCAGTTCTAGCCGATCTGCACACGGGCGATTGGCCAGAGTCATTGAAAACAATGCCAGCGATATACAGCCTGACATTACCAGTCGCATTCTGGCCGGCGAGGATATTGAGCAACCCAACTTGGCTCGTGTCTACGATTTGGCCGTGCACTACGACGCCTCGGGCGATACCGAAAAGGCCGCAACCTACGCGCTCTTGGCTGCCGAGCAAGCCCGGCGGCAGTTCTCACCCGAGGTAGCGACGCGCCAATATGAAATCGCCATTAGAAACAACAAAAACTCCTTGCTGAACGGATGTGCCTTTCGTGTGTACTCAGGTTACGCCAGCAGCAGTTTAATGATTGGAAAGTATGCAGAGGTGGAAACTGCGACGGACGAACTGTTGCGAGTTGCCAAGGCTGGAATTGAAATGGCAAACTATCATGAACTGCGGGGAGAGGTCGCATTTCGTCGGCAGAAATATACCGAGAGTCTTCAGTATTTCTCTGCGGCCTTGCGCGAGCTGGGAGTTCGCGTGCCTTCCACTACCTTGGGACTCTTGATGGAGACTTCCAAGCTGCTGTCAGTTCATCTTGTGCGGTCCGCGCTGGGATTGAGTGGCGGCAAGGCAGCGCTCAGTTTGGAACAACGAGCAATGCTGAGGGTGCATGCGCGGATGACACCTGTCGCTGGGTTCACAGACGGAACGGTTCTGGGCTGGACGGTCTTGCGAGGTCTCAACATTGGTGAGAAGTTCATCCCGACTCGCGATGTGGGTATGTTGTACAGCGCTTACTGCCTTTTAGCCGGTGCGCTTGGCTTGCAGAAACGGGCGATGAAGTACGGAAATCGGGGCCTGCAAATACAACGGGAATTGAATGATGACTTTGGCGTTGCCCATGCGGCGAGCTGGTCCGGCATTATGGGAGTTGCCACGGGAGAGTACGCACGTGCTGAAGCCGTCCTCCGCGAAGCAGTCGAGCGCTTTGGAAAGGTTGGCGAAGTCTGGGAGCTCAACATGGCGCAGTTGCATCTGGGCTGTGTGATGATGATGCAAGGACGATTGGACGAGGCGCTGGTGGAGGGTCATCAAGCCTTTGTGCGCGCCGCCAAGTTCGGGGATACGCGAACAAATTGCACCCTCTATTTGTTGGCTCGCGCTAGCCAAGGACGATTACCGATGGAAACCTATGCACCGCATGTCATTCATGCCGAAGAGGATATCCTATCGACCTGCAACCTCCACAAGGCCCACGGCATTATGGGCCTTCAACGCGAGCATTTTGAGCAATCTGTCGACTACTTTGAGCAGTCTTGCGCTCGGCCGCTTGAAAAGAAGGTACCAAATTTCCATGCGATAGCTGGACTACCCTTCTTGGTCCAATCGCTGCGGCAGCAGTATGGTGCGAACCCCCAAGATCGTAAGCCTCTCGTCCGGGCGTGGCGTCTTGCCAGGCGTGGTCATTGGTTATGCCGCTTTTTCCCTAACGAGTATCCCTTTGCCTTACGCGAGCATGGGGAAGTCGCTTGGCTGCTCGGGAAGAAGAAGCTGGCACTTCGCAGTTTCGACAGGAGCATCGCCGTAGCAGCCAAGCAGGGGGCAAAATGTGATTTGGCATTAACACAATTGCCGCGAGCTATCCTCCGTAAAGAAATGAACCTCGATTCCGGTGATCTCGAAATTCAGGCTGCAAAAGCGGAAATACAGCGTTTCAGTGACTTGATCGACGTTGGTCTGAAAAAGATTGCAGCCTTGAAGTTCTAATTGCGACTGTGCAAGTGATTTATGGCAACGTGTTTCTGTCGGTGGTCCGTTCAAGTTCAATGTCAGTTCATACCTCCTGTTTCAATCGTCTCTGCTTGGCCATCCATCCAAACACCGACAGAAAGCACACAGCCGAGACCAGACCTACACAGGCTACCGAAAGCGTCCTGGGCAGGATCAGTAGACTTGTTATTACCTCAATCGAAATCAAACCAATCAAAATCCACGCAATCGTACGACGACTCAAAAGAGAACACACGTAGGCTCCGGCAGGTGCGCCGATCACCACCACCGGAACAGCAGCCAACCACATTGCGTATACATTGCCTGGGAAGGTGCTATGGTGAAATTGATAGATCGCAACGCCTGCCAGGCTGTTGACGGCCATCAGGATGACCGACGTAGGAGTGGCAACTTTTTCGCTTACACCGAACAGCAGCACCATTGTAGAAAAGACAATCAGATCAATTCCTGAGCCTACGAGTCCACTGGCCATTCCACCCACGAGTCCAGCAATTAGCAGGGCCGCTCGTGTCTGCATCAAATTCAAGCTTGAATCGACGACGTCTGCTCTCCGACGCAACATCGTAAACATAAGTGTCCCGGCGAAGCCTGCTTGCAACGCACTGAAAAACACTTTCGTCTCCGGCGCAGGGAGTTGAGGAGCCATGTACGTTAAGCTCAAATAGATCCCCGCCACTCCACCCAGGCTTGCCCAGCCTATGGCCCCCCATTGCACGGGAATTTTGACCGCGACGATCGCTATTGAAGCGCTGCTCATGCCCACGGACTGAATTGCCAATGAAAATAGCTTCGCGTCCGCAGGCGCGACGTTGAGTAGTTTGGTAAACACGGGGAAAGCGACCGCGCCCCCACCCTCGGAAGTTGCCCCAGCGACGAAAGAGCCGAAAACCATGGTAAGCGTGACCGGCCAATTGCCTTGGATGACAGCCAGAGCATCTCCTGGTCCTACCAATATGAGCCACGCGGTCCAGACAATCGCCGCCGAAACCAAACAGACTTTGAGGAAACGGGTCGATTGCTTAGGACCTTGGTTCATTCATGAGCCCAAACGAGTATTGTTGTAACTCCGACCGTCTAGATCGACGATTGTGAGAGACGCGGAAGTGGGACTGAATGGCAAGTAGATTTCGAGACCCAAATAGACGTACACTGGTTGCACTAATCTCTCCTTAACGCAACTGTGGCGGCAGTGCCATTTTGGATAGGCAGATAGCTGGTAACTGCCATGATTAGTCCGCGAAGCAAACAAACAATGGTTAAAGCGAAAAAAAGCCCAAAGGCAATGTGGGACATGACCAAAATCATATAAATCAAAGAGACACTGCTACCAAAAACAATTTGTTGCCACATTCCGGATGGAGTGGTTCCGGGGTCTGGAGCCATGTAAAACGTGAAGATCATCGCGGCTACACCGGTCGCGGGTGCTAGTGCATTCAAAACATTGGTGTCATCAAAAAGCAGGCCGCGAAATAATGCCTGAACGACGAAAGAGACCAAGAAAGAAATAACAACCCAAATTCGGCTGGCGTACTTCAGGTGCAACATGGTGCCTAGCACAAAGATCAGGACGGGGAAGGCCCAGTCCGCCCAGCCGCTGATCTCAGTCGTCCACATCCAGGGCATCGTAAGACCAACCGAAGGGAAAAGTAAAAAGGTCGCAGAGATTGCAAAGTTAGAGGGATTAAGAAAATGACGACTGCCGTCTTTCGTGGGCACGCGAAACAAGGTCTTGCTTGTGATAGCGACAGCAACGGCAAAGGCAATGATCCAAACTCGATCATTAAAGTACATCAACATCGCGATGGACAAACATGCAATATGAGTTGGGAGCAGAAAGTCAACCAGTCGATTAAAACCGCCATAGAATTTGGGGGTTGTGTTGTTAGCGTAAGCGTAAAGCCATTCCAATGTTAGCTGCAAAGCGTAGCCCACCGCTAGTGCCACTACAGGTTGTATAATCGCCTGTTCAAAACCTAGAAAAAGATGTCCCACGACGGTCAGAATCGTAATGGAAATTGCGAAGCGTTTCAGGGCGCCTTGCATTTTAGCCGGGCGAATGGATGGCAATTCCGCCGCATCGGGTATTTTACTAGTTGAGCCGGGCGTCTCGATAGCAAGGCTACTCATGAATGTCCTTTATCATTATTTGGTTACTGTGGATTGTTGTGCACTTCGCCCAGCAAAATTTGGTGCCAGCCGGGCTGCAGACTTTCTATCTTGGCCAAACATCTCTGGCCAGATCGACTCCGCCATTCAATCTCGACTTGCAAAGGTTCATCGATGGTAGCGTCTCCTAGCCCAAAATGCAGTTCCGACGCTCTTTGGCCGGAATGCCCGTTGCCACCGTCAACCTGACCGACCTGCAGTTGCTGCTTCGCACCTTTCCCTTGGATAACTGTCACTTTAGCGCCGATGGCAGGCATCGAACGTATCGCGGGTTTCTCTGCCAGAGTTTCGTCAACGATCACGTAACCTGACCCGGGAATTTGATCGGAAACAGTAAGCGCGAGCCGCAAGTCCAGTCCGAGAAACAGGTTGTTATTTGTGGACTCGTTATGCCAATAATAGGATTGTTCCCAGTGGTTTCCATAAGCTAAATCAAGATTACCGTCGTGATCAACGTCGGCAATTCCAATGCCACGGCTCAGCATCGGTTCGTCCAAGCCGGCGTCACCAAGCTGTTGTGCGATATCAAAGTATTTCTCGCCATGTTTGACAAAGAATGGATTGTGCTCGAACCCGGCGGTGCTATCGTTCACGCCGACGGTTGGATAGATTTGAGGAAAACGAGACAGCTCCTCATTGGCCAATGCGAGCTCATGCATTTCCGGGGTGCGATCTGTTTTGCCTTTAAAGAAGCCGGTCGCCTGCAGGACTTCAAGCGTTCCATCGTTGTCAAAGTCGCCAACCTTGGTGTCCCATGCCCAACCTCCACGTGACAATCCTAGTTTCTCGCTATGGTTTACGAAGGGAGCAAAGCCGTTAGCCATTTGATCGGGATTGCCAGTCGCGATTTGAACCAGAGTGCTTTGATGCAAAAAGTAGTCCGATGTGATGTTGCTGACAATGATATCGACGTGACCGTCTCGATTAAGATCCGCGAAATCAACTCCCATTCCGTTAAAAGTATCGAGTCCAACGGTCATGGATCTCGGGGCCGACAATGACCTGCGACCCTTTAGCTCGGCAAACGCTAGCTTGCCCGGTGTTGACCGATTATGCAAAAGGCAGTCCGCCCCCCAGTCGTGCACCAAATAAATCTCAGGGAGCATGTCACCATCCAGATCCGCAGCCGCAACGGCAAAAGCCCAACCGTGAGCGGCATCATGCGAAAACACACCATCAATGTCACTGAAAAGAGGCCCAGAACTTCCAGGGTTTTTCAGTAGCAGCCGTGTCTTGCCACCGTTGGTCGCTCGAGCCCAACTCCCCATCATGACTTCCATCCCAGTTTGATCCGTATGATCCAACATGCGCGAGCCGTCTGGGTTGTAATTGGCTACTATCAAATCGATGTGGCCATCGCCATCAAGATCCGCCTGCGTTACGGCGCTGGTGTGCCAAGCTTCATGCGGAGTCACCAGTTCCACGGCGTCGAAGGACGCGTTGGAAAGACCAATTTGACTGCCATTTTGCAGGAGCAGCTGAGGTGAACGCCCCCAGAAATACAACAGAATATCGGTTAAGCCGTCCTCATTGAAGTCGCCGAATCGGCTGCCCATTGGGGCCGTCGAATTCGCGTCGTAGGGCAATCGCGTAAGGTCTACTAAAAAGGGCTCGAAGCGTTCTCCGGTTTGTGGTACTGGACAGACAGTTATCGTGTCGTAGCGGGGGTCGACTAAAACCATGTCATTTGGCAACCCGTCACCGTCCAGGTCTCCCAGTGACATCGCACCACCCACAAACGACAACCAAGCAGCAATATGATCCACGCTCGGATGCAGTTTGCGGATCTTCCTCGGTGGGCTGGAATTAATGTCTGGCAGTTCCAAACGCTTGAACTCGAATCGCGAAGCCAGCGACTCTGCCACTCCCTGAGAGACCGTCTCCGGTCGACTAAGAGCGTACAAGCCAATTAAGACTACAACGCAGAAGATTGGTTCAAGCCAGCGTTTCACAGGTTCACATGCCAAAAATGAAAACAGCGAATAAACATAGCCGTACGGCCGAGTTCTTGCCCAACGGCGTCCAGCCTACTGCGCCGAACCAATATACAGACCTTTTTCTGTAGTGGCTACGCGAGCTGCATTGGTCCAGCGGAAGATGTGAACCGGCGGGTGGAGTTTAGCTTAGTAGTAGAGCGGACGAAAGGAAGTGTCGTTGGCTGGGGTTCTGTCCCAAAACCTGCGAATTTTTCGCTTTGGGCCATTAACAACTTTGAGGAACGGCGGCGGTAGTTGTTATCCACGCCCCACCTTCACTTGCGAACGGCATCGATACAACGCTCAGGTCGCCTCCCCGTAGAGACTTATCCCGTCGATCGACTGTTGTTATCATCGCCTGAAATCAGCGTTGGGGCCTTCAAAGACGTTTTCAATATCATAGAGTTACCCAGGTTCCTTTGTTTGACCAATCCGTGAAAAGTCGCTCGAGCCGATTCGACTACGCCAGCGACATCGGATAAAATGAGCGGGTTTGGGGCTTGGAAGCGTGTTTGGTTGATCAGGGTGTTTTGCTAAGCTACGGTTCGAACTGATTGAAACCTCGTAGGACTCATCGCCAACGAATCGGACTATGGCATTTTCATCAACAGAAAACCAATCGCTTTTTGAAAAAGCGGCTAGAACGGTAAATTCCGTCTACTCGCAGTTTGCGGAGCTGAAGCAACGGGCTGAAGTGATGGCAGCGTACGCCAGCAAGATGGACCGTGACTACTTCACCCCATCCGAAGACGAGTCGATTCGCCAAGTCTTGATTACCTATTGGCAACTCCGATCTGCCCTCTTCGAATTGGTCTACGAACTGCGGACAGCAGGTCGCGACAAAAGGAACGACTACGACCAGCTCTTCTTTGCAGGATATGCGGGAGCCTTGGTACTACTGGACGCAGCACGCTTCCTTAGAGAGCGATTCCACGGTTCGGCCTTGATCCGGCACAAACTGAATGAACCAGAGCCTAGCTTTGGAATTCCAGGAGGGCTTTACGATTCAATCCAAGAATCTTGGACGAACCCAAACCACATGTGGCATATGTTTGCTGCAGCCCGCTATTTCGAAAAGAATAAGAATCGCCTGATTTCATTGCGTTGCGATCCGGAATTGGACCGCCTCATCGCCATCATCGAAAAATTGGCATGTCGGTTGAATTTGAGTTGGGCAGACTATGCCAAATTGCGATTGCGATTTCGTATTAGGCAACTGGGAAGCATCTTGAAGAGAGATCTTTTCTATGCTGCGATGTTTCAAATGCAGAAAGGGATTGGAACTCTCGCCGCAGATCGCTATCTCAAACGGGGCCACCAACCAGGACTTCCCGATTCCGTACGCGAGGCGTTGCATAGCATCCTGGCGCCTGGAGACATCTTGTTGGTGCGCAAGGAATTCGCACTTACCAATTATTTCCTCCCAGGCTACTGGCCCCACACGGCGCTTTTCCTTGGAAGTACCGACGCGTTTTCCGACTGGGGCCTTACGAACTACCCTTCTATTGCTACACGTTGGCAGAACTTTCTGGCTCTCGATCTGCCCGAACGGGGACGAGTCATTGAAGCCATGAAAGATGGCGTTCATCTGCGTTCCCTGGAATCACCGTATCGGTCGGATTCGATTCTCGTTCTCCGTTCGCAATTAAAACCAGAGTCCATTCGCCAGGTTGTCGCACGGGCCTTCATGCACGAAGGCAAAGAATATGATTTCAGTTTCGATTTTACAGTCGCTAATAGGCTGGTGTGCACCGAAGTTATCTACCGCGCTTACGATGGAGTGGAAGGGATCTCGTTTCCGCTTTCAATGCGGGCTGGTCGATTGACGTTGGCGGCCCTCGAATTGGTCGAAATGGCGATGCAGCGAAAGCACTTTGCGATCGAAGCAACCTACATTCCTATGTTGAGCAACAAACTGCTCCGAGGTACCGAAGCCATCGAGGCGGTCAAACAAGTTTGTCCTTGTTTTTAAGAGAAATCGCAAGCATCATGAAGTTGAAGCCGCTCCGCAGTGTCAAACCGGTGGACGTGCGCAGGCGATTCTCGTCCATCACAGTGTACAACAAGGCGGGTTACATGGAGAAGCACGACAAGGGCCTCTACTCATTCAATAACATCACAAACAAGAAGAACGCCGACGGCTCGATCACGAACAACTTCGGCTGCGAACCGAGTGCCCCAAACAACCTGCCGATCACCCCGGGTTGGAGCTAAACCGACCGCATGTGTCAGCCAAGGCAGGATATCATCGATGGTTCATGGAATTTTCCCAAGCCGCTGACAGTAGAGTGAGCGGCGAACGCCTTAAGCTTGGAGATGAGCTAACCATCTGCTGTGCGTGGTGTAGCACAATCCCCAGCGCCGGAAGTGCATCCATTGGAACCGCAATCCGACTGGCATCGCCCACGCTCCGAATATCGTTTTGCTGGGAATCGCAAAGTGGGAAATGCGGTGGTAGACTGTTTGAGATTGAAAACGTCTTGCCCCCTTTGGGAAATCGAACTTCCAGTGAGTTCTCCTAGGAAGATTCACGCATGAACAACCAAAAAATCCCCTGGGAAGCGGCTTGCCGGTGGCAGCAATATGAAGCCGAACTGCGGGTCAATCTGGTTCGGCTGGGAGCAATCGGCTCATTTTACATCGTTCATCTCGTGCATCATCTGGGGGCGGCCGGAAGCGTGCCTGCCTTTACCGCTTTTGGATTGGATGCAGGCACAGCGCTTACGCAGCAAGCGCATGTCGCTATCACAAGCATCGTTTTGGCCTGGGGAATGATCGGCTTGTGGATTCACTATTTACTGCGCGAACGCGTCTTCCCAAGCTGGTTGATGTACGCTTCCACGCTGGGCGACATCTGCTTTCTTACCGCGATTTTGGTGCTGACTTCCGGACCGACAAGCCCCTTAGTCGTCGGCTACTTCTTGATTATCAGCATGTCCGGGCTACGCTTTGATTTGCGTCTCATCCGCTGGTCGGCGGCAACCGCCATCTTAAGCTATGTGTTCGTACTGGGCTGCGCGAAATGGCCGATGGGTCTGAGCAAACTCAATGCGTTGCCCAGCGTGCCACGCTACCAGCAGGTGATGATCGTCTTGGCGCTTTTATTGGCGGGCATCATTGTTGGGCAGGGAGTTCGCCAAGCACACCATCTGGCGCGTCGCTCAAGTCCCGCTTCGGGCGATGAGGTACAGTCATGAATATGCCTGCAGTTGACTTGGTTTGTCCCAACTGCGGGGCCGGCAACATCCTACCCGCAAACGTCTGTTGGCTTTGCAAGCAAGGCCTCGAAGTACCTCTGGTTGTTTCCGACTCGGCGGGGCAGAACCAAAATTCTTCGCTAACATTTTCAATTGCGAGCGTGCTGTTGGTGACCACGCTGTGCGCCGTATTTTTTAGTATGTTGATGATGGCGCCTGGCTTGGCAATTCTACTGGCCATTCTGAGCGTGCCCGCGTTGGTGCGGACGGGGCTGGCAGCTCAGCGACGCGCGCAGCTTGGCAAGCCGATACCGCCGATGCGCAAGCTACTCTGGTTTTTGAGTTCACTCACGGTGACAACGATTTTAGTGGTCGTGGTGTCGGTCGCCTCAGTCGGCACATTCTGCGCGGTTTGTCTTAGTGCCAACTCGCAGGAAGCGATTCCAGTTGCGTTTCTGGCAGCGGGAGCGGTCGCGATTGGCATTCTGGTGGCAAGCTTGTATGTAATTCGTTATCGCTGGCAACGCGACGTACATGGCTAGGGACTGCGAAAAATATTCTTTGAAGAAAACGACCTATGGCAAAACTGCAACTACGCGACCATCGCTTTCTGGGCACGACGCAGAGTCTGTGTCCCGAGTGCCGGGCGGTCGTGCCCGCAAAGATTCTCTCACGCGATGGCCGAGTCTATTTTCGCAAGCGCTGCAACCAACACGGAACACGCGACGACTTTGTTTGTTCAGATGAGCGATGGTTCGATCGCATGGAGTACAGCTTGCCGGGCCGCGTGCCGCATCGCTTCGCAATCGAACCACGTCAGGGATGCCCGTACGACTGTGGGCTGTGTACCGAGCATGAACAGCATACCTGCGTAGCCGTGCTGGAGATCACCTCTTCGTGCAATCTGACCTGTCCGCTGTGCTACGCGGGCAGCGCGCCAGGGGGCCGGCACGTAGCCTACGCAGATTGTTGCCACGCGATCAATCGTCTGGTCGACTATGAGGGGCGGCCCGAGATCCTGCAACTCTCAGGAGGAGAACCGACGATTCACCCCGACTTTGAGCGGATCTTTGAGTACGCTTGCGCTCAGCCCATCGACGTAGTGATGATCAATACCAACGGCGTGCGACTTGCCAAGGACGGGCAGCTTCGCGAGTTGCTGTCGCGGTATCCGCGTCGCTGCGAGGTCTACTTGCAGTTCGATGGCTTCGACGATGATGTGAATCTCGCGCTGCGCGGTGAGGCCTTACTGGATATCAAGTTGAAAGCCATCGACATGCTGGCCGAAGCGGGTGTGAACGTCACGCTGGTATGCACGGTCGACAGGGTGAATATAAGTCAACTTGGCCGCATGGTTCAGTTTGGGATGCAGCGTCCAGGCATAACGGGCATCAGCTTTCAACCAGCTACCTATGTCGGCCGTTATCAGCAATCCGAATCGCTCGAACAACGTGTGACCTTTCCCGATGTCATCCACGCGATCATGGAACAAACCGACGGGGCATGGCGCGAAAGTGATTTCCTGCCACTGCCCTGCGCCCATCCGAACGCCCACACGCTGGCCTACGCCTATCGCGAGGGTGGCAAGTCCACTTCGCTCGCGCGGCTAATCGATATCGACAACCATCTCGATCTGTTGGCCAACGGCATCACCTTCAATCGACAGAGCGCTCAAGAATTGATTACGACGTTCCTTTCCCGCCAGACCTGCGGAACGGGATCGGATTGCGGTTGTGGCCCTATTTCCATTTCGCCTGCTGCACACAAACTTGGCCATCGCGGCGATCCAAGCATGGCGATACCTATCAGCGACGGGAACGCGACAAGTAGGGACGGCCGGTCCGTGGAGCCAGTCGATGCCCTTGCGCAGTCCTTCTTTCGAAGAGCGATCACGCAGGACCTCTCACCCGCCGACATGTTTCGGATAACAACCACCAGTTTTATGGATGTATACAACTTTGACATCCGGCAACTCATGAAGTCGTGCGTGCATCACCTGTTGCCAAGTGGCCATCTGATCCCTTTCTGCGCATACAACGTGTTGTACCGTGACGGTCATGTCCCGTTGCCACCCTTGGGCAAACTTCAACCCAGCACCGCAGCCGAGAGAGGGTTGCAGGTAATACAAGCGTGAGTTGGACCTACACTGCGATCATGATCGCTGCCGTTTGCGTCGGCGGAATACTATCGCGATGCATGCAGCGCGGCCTCCAGTTGACAAAGCAGCAGAAATTGGGGATCGCCGTCGGCGCTTTTTGCGGTGCGATGATCGGAGCGAAACTGCCATTTGTGTTTTCTGATTGGAGTGGCTTGATCAATGGCTCTGCTTGGTTCTCCAACGGCAAGACGATTCTGTTGGGTTTGGTCGGCGGATACCTGGGAGTCGAGGCAGCCAAGTGGTCAATGCAGATTGAGACCAAGACCGGTGACAGTTTTGCTGTACCGGTTGCGGCGGCGGTCGCGGTCGGTCGTCTCGGTTGTTTCAGTGCGGGTTGTTGCTACGGCTCACCAACGATGCTCCCCTGGGCAGTCGTCTTCCCCCAGGTCGATCCGTTGCCGCGACACCCGACACAACTTTACGAATCGGCCTTTCATTTGGCTTGTGCACTTGGCCTAGCGGTTTGTTTTCGCCAAGGCTTGTTTCCGGGCCAGTTGATCAAGTTGTACATAGTCGCCTACGCGGCTTATCGCTTCGTCAGCGAGTTCATCCGTCCCGAAGCCCGCCAGTGGCAAGGCCTGACCGGTTATCAGCTGGCAAGCGTCCTCATCGCTCTGCTCTTTGCTTGGCTATGGTGGCGTGACGCTCGACGCTTGAGACTCGCCTAAATTTCAGTTGGAAAGAGCATGGACGAGTCAATGAAACGAGCCGGAGCGATCAATTGTTTTGGTCAGACGGGAAGTGTGGAACGGGGAGGTGCGATTTGTTTAGAGGTGGGTTAAAGAAATGGACTGAAGACTATTTTTTTGAGGGGGCCAGCCCCCGGGCCCCCGGGATTTATCGCATTGAGGTCAAAAGCAAGC
>JBGSJT010000049.1:0-42091 GCA_041741715.1 Pirellulaceae bacterium
ACTGAGGGGTCGTGATGCTGACAGCGGTACTGGTGCTCCTCAAAGGCGGCAGGCATGACCTCCGTCCAGCGGCGTGCCACGGCAGCCGACTCCAACGTCGGAAATCCGTCGGCCTGTCCACTATTGCGCATATCCAACTGGTGCGCGAATTCATGGATGACGACATTTCGATTTGTGAACGCATCACGGACACTTTCCAGTACGTCGGCCCACGATAGTATCACTGGTCCGCGATGCCAAGCCTCGCCCATCCGCCCGTCATTCCCTTCGACAATCACGCCACCAGCAATTTGCTTCTGTGACTTGGCAAGATACGCAGCAGGATAAACCAAAATCGACATCACTTCATCGAAATAATCATCCTTGAAGCAGGCAATCATGCGGGCCATTTGTGCGGCAATTGTCACGCGGTGCTCATCGGTCAACTTCAATCCACCACATCCCTCCCAGTTCTTCTCGGCCACCATGATCTGAATCGCTTGACGAACCTTATTTTGTGTCGTTGCGTTCAAAGAGTGCATGAAGCTGGCGTTGGTGTCGACGATCTCTTTCCAGTCGGCGGGAAACGACTGCGAGGTAATGCGCCGCCGCCGAAGTCTGCGAAACCATCCAAACATGCGCGCTCAACCAATCATGTGAGTGGTCAACGAGCCGATACCGGAGATGGAGGCGACCACTACTTGCCCCGCCATGAGGTACTTGCCGCTGGCATTGCCGACGCCCGCCGGAGTCCCAGTGGAAATGATATCGCCCGGTTCCAAGGTAACCCAGCTCGAAATGAACTCGATTACTTGAGCCACCGAAAAGACTTGAGCCGCCGTGCTCGATTGCTGACGCACTTCATCATCGACGGTCAGTTGCAGTGTTAGCGACTGAGGATCGGGTATCTCATCGGCGGTGACTAAGCATGGGCCGCATGGACAAAAGCCATCGTGCCACTTGCCATGCAGCCAATCGAAGAACTTATCGCGCGGTCGTTCTTCGCGGTCTGGGTTAGGTGCAAAGCCACGATCGGATAAATCGTTGATGATGGTATAGCCAGCCACATAGTTCAAAGCGTCAGCAGCGGAAACACTTTTGGCCACGCGACCGATGACTACCGCCAGCTCTACTTCGTAATCGATCTTGTCGGGAGAAACGGGAGGTAGGCGAACTTGAGCTCGATCGCCAACCAGCGTTGTGGAGGGAGGTTTCATGAAGACATAGGGGAATGTTCTTTCCCGCTCCTTGGCAACTCCACCCTGCTCGAGAATATGTTCCGCATAGTTGCCAGCCAACAACAGCAGCTTGGATGGCGCGGCCAGCGGAGGGAGCAGCGCGACCGAGTCGCGTGGCAAGGCACAGCTTTGGAAGTGATCACGATGGTTGTGGAATTCGGCCACCACATCGCAGGCCGCGCTCCACATGGCCGAGTCGATAGGAAATAATCGTCGCACGTCGCCGCCATGCAAGGCATCCGCCAAGTATTTTTCGCCAGTCAACGCGGCCAAATCATCCAGCGGCACAATCTGCTGCTCAAACAGCAGTCCACACCTAACTCCGGCCCCCTGCTTGAAGCGACATATTTTCATAGTGTGTGGAACCTCTTAATATGGCTCTTCAGAAGAATCTGAGGGTAGCCAATCGAGTCAAGAAACAACTCTGATAGGTTTGTTAAAGGCATGGCAGGGCAAAAAGAATGGTTTTAGGCGAAAATCACTTGATATCCAAAAACTAAACCTCGGTAAAACATGAGTCCTACCGAGGCCAAGCGAGTTATTCTTCTCGCCCTGACCCAGTTATCCCTTGGCAGGCCCGTGTGAGCCCCAGTGTGGTTCAGGTAACTAGTGTGGTTCAGGTAACTAGTGTGGTTCAGGTAACTAACACGAATCTTAGAGCCCAACACAAAATGATTGGCGAGCCCCTTGGTAAGTCAAATTGATTACTTCGAGCGCTTTAAACATCACTTGGTGACTCCAGGCTCAAATCCTTCGACATCACTGGCCATGCCAGTGCCACCCACTCCAACACTCCACTACGCTCCGTAGTACTCGTCGCCATCCTGTTCTTCGTCGTCGAATTCGTCGTCGAATTCATCGTCGAATTCATTTACGTAGTCCTCATCGTTATGTTCGCCCCGCGCTTCGGCGATCTCCCAGCGGGTCATCCCCACGTCGCGTTCGGTCATTTTGGGAAGCGCGTCGAGCTGTCTTGCTTCGGAGTAGTGAATCATCGCGCCAGATAGGCTCACTGCACCCAGCTCCCGATGTTTCAGCAGACTGGGCAAACAGGCTGGGGTGAGCCGCTCAGCAGCCCAAATCCTCACGACCGACAACTGATTCAAACCGTCTAGTTCGGCAATACCTTGGTCCGTTATCGAATTGCGACTCAGCTCAATGCTCTGTAGCGTACTGATCTGCCCCAAGGCATGCATGGTGGAATCGTTGATTGAGTCAGAGGAAAGATGTATCTCGCGTAGATAGGGTACCCCTTTCAAGAACATCAAGGCGGTATCATCGGTTCGCGAGAACTCGCCGTTGAGTACCGACACCGATCGCAAGTTTTTCAACTTGCTCAAATTCGGCAGCTCGTTGATCGTCAAACCAGGAGTATTGAGACTGAGTTCTTCCAGACTTTCGAAGCTTCCCAGGCAAGCAAGCGTCTCGGCGCTGGCCGTCTTTGAATGCAGTGTGAGTGAGCGAATTGAAAGCTTCGACAGAGCAGCTAAACCGACGCCGTCAATGTCGGTTCCAATAATTTCTAATTTCCGTAGATTCACCGCGCCCGCCAGCCCTGCCAGGTCGCCATCCCTGAGATTGCAGCGTCGCAACGTAAGCGATTCCAGACGAGTGATTTCTCCCAACGATTCGAGCAATAACCGCCCGTCAGCGATTTGGCAGTCTTCGAGCGACACACTATTGACGGTGTTCACCAAGCGGATCTCTTTGGCAGCATCCGAATTGAGCGTTTTCCGCTTAATCTCCAGCGCTTCGAGTCGGCCAAGTTCCCGCAAGTTGACTGTCAAGGCGTGTCGCAAGTTCGGCAGTGGACCGTAGTACTCAAAGGCGTCACAACCCACGAAGCTACTCGTTAGGATGACGATTCCCAATAGACTACAACCGCGTCCGTGAAAGGAACTGGCCATGACGTGAATTGCCCTGTAGTAAGTGGAACCCTGTGTCGGTGCTCGAAACGTTAAGGGAGTTCAACCCGAGTTCGCGGCAGCAGTTTCGGTCTTTGTCAGTTTTTCCTGGGGCACCCCAACCACTCTCGCCAAACAACCTTCTCCACGAATTTTGCTCAAAAGGCGTTTTCTCAGGGGAATAGGTCGGTTATGCTACCCCCTCGCTCGCCTCAGTCTTTAAGAAGTGGGGACGAGCGGGCCAGATACTGACAGATTATTAATATTTCAAAGATCGCCGAATGTCTCAAATTAAACGGATCCTGGTGACTGGTGGCGCAGGTTTTTTGGGCTCGCACATCTGCGAACGCCTTGTAGGGGACGGCCACGACGTCATTTGCCTGGATAATTTCTTCACGAGCCAAAAGACCAACGTTTATCATTTGCTGGAGAATTCCAATTTCGAACTGATCCGCCATGATGTCACGCTGCCGATCTTTCTAGAAGTCGATCAGGTCTACAACATGGCCTGTCCAGCCGCACCAGGACACTATCAGTTCAATCCCATCAAGACGATCAAGACCAGCGTCATGGGATCGATCAATCTGCTCGGCATGGCGAAACGCTGCGGAGCTCGAATTCTCCAAGCCAGCACATCGGAGGTGTATGGTGATCCCGAAGTCCATCCGCAGCCCGAAAGCTATCGTGGAAGTGTTAACCCAATCGGCCCTAGAGCTTGTTACGACGAGGGAAAGCGGGCCGCCGAAACGCTCTTCGTCGACTACCACCGCATGAACAAAGTGGATGTGCGGATCGTCCGCATTTTTAACACTTACGGCCCACGTATGCACCCCTACGATGGTCGCGTCGTTTCCAATTTTATTCGCCAAGCCCTGACCGGACAAGATATCACGATATTCGGCGATGGCAGTCAAACTCGCTCATTCTGCTACCGCGATGATTTGGTCGAAGGGATCATCCGTCTCATGAACCATGACCAATTCACTGGACCAGTCAATATCGGTAACCCTGGTGAATTCACCATTCGGGAACTAGCTGAGTTGGTGATCGAGTTGACAGGTGCGAAAGTTAAGCTGATCGAGCGGCCTCTCCCCGCCGACGACCCTACCCGACGCCGTCCCGATATTACGCTGGCCAAGAAACTCTTAGATTGGCAACCCACCATCACCTTGCGCGAGGGGCTGACTAAGACAATTGACTGGTTCAAGTCGATCGACCTCAGCCACTACCGTCCCCCAACTCCAAATTTCTAGTGGCAGACTGGGAAGCCTGCGCAAAGCGTGACTACTGGACGTTACGCTAGCGGCCGCAGAACCTATTCTTTTGCTAATCGCCACCGTCGGTCGATTCGATGTAACCGTACCGGATCGTATTCTGCGGCAACATGTCTTGCGGCGTTAAGACATCCTCAGTGGCGAAGCAAAGGAGTTAGATTGATGAGCGACGCTATGCGCAGCCTGCTGCAGTCTAGCTCAAGCCGCCACCGGCCATGGCAACTAGCCGCATCCATCGCTATGGGGGTTGTGTGCGGGTTGCTCCCGAAACTGACTTTTACATTCGGCTTGGTTGGATTGTTGTGTTGGTTGTTGCCGATTCATGTGCCAATGACGGCCATTGTGTGCGGGCTGGTCTCCTTGACGCTCCCCACCTTCACTCCACTAATTGGACGCATCGGGATATGGTCGCTAACGCATCCATCGCTGAGCAATTATTGGCTGCGATTAGATGCCTTCCCCTTGATCCCTTGGCTGGGATTCAACAATTCACTGGTACATGGCGGTCTACTCATCGGACTCGCGTTATGGCTGCCGATTTATTGGTCTGTCAAGCCGATCGCTCGACGCTGGCTGCCGATTGAGGATCTTTCCCGCGCTGCGCTCACTGCTGGTACGACCGATCGTGACTTTGAGCACGAGTTGAAACCGACCGTTGCAGATCAAAACGGACCGCTTAGAAACCCATCGGAGCCACCCATTCAAGTCGCAATAACACGTGCAATCATGGAGTCAACCTTGGATCGCAGCCAAGAAGTTTTCGCAGAGGCTTGCGCACAGGACTGTATGCCGGTCGCCACAACCCAACCCCACACCGCATCCTACTCCAATCTCAAGGAGTTGCTGGAGCAATGTCCCCATACCGACGCGAGCCAACTGTCAGTGGAAAAAGTGGTGGAGCGAGCTTCCCAAATCGCTGAATATGTTGACGAGCTACTATCGTCGTGCGAGTCAGATCCGCATCCCTGTGACACAGGCCAGGCGATCGACGAAACTCCTCAATTGAAGGTTGCTGAAACTGTGCTTCCGCTAGCATCACAGCGATCCGTCGCAGTGGTGGAAACCGGCGTGGAAACTGGTTACACGGCACGTAGCGACGGTGGATTGCTAAAACGCCATACGCAACATTCAGCAACAGTTGTAGCCGCGCCCTCGCCTCAGACAGCGCCTCAGACAGTGCCGCGGCGAGCGCCGATTGGCGACCAACGCCAGCAAGAGGCACTGCGCTATCTACTGCACCATTTGAAAGCGTTTAAGGATAAGGTCTAAACACAGATGCCGTTCAGTAAACGCCGCCTAAGATGGTCCGCGATCACCCTGTTGGTCGTCTGCTTGCTGCTCCTCTTGCGTCCCACACGTGCTTGGCTCGACCGCTGGTTGGTCGCGCACGTCCTCGGACCAGGCGTGTCTGTCAGCGAGTTAGTGTTGCATTCGAGTCACTCGATCGTGGAAGCGCGAGATGTATCTTGGTCTGGTACGCGCGCAGGCCGCAGCTTTCAACTGACTGCCCGCCGCGGATGGCTAGCCTACGATCAACTCGGATTGATTGATCGCCACGCGCGACTACCCAAAGCAATTTTCCAGGATGCCGACCTGCGTCTGGATCAAGCACCACCTGCGCCCATACCCCAACTACAACAATGGAAGCAGCGACTCGCCAAACAGATCACGCAACTCGACTGGGAACGCATCCAGCGACAATTCAGTTGCTTGACCGCCACGCAAGAACTGAAGAAGAGTTGGAGCGATAGTATCGAACGCTGGGTTGTTCGCTCGCAGCAAATCTTAGCCGAAGCCGAAGTGCTCGAACAACAATCGACTACCATGGAGAACCCTCTCCGGTTTGACGTTTCCATGGCAGAGAAACTGCAGCGTCTACAAGAGTTGTCCAGCGAGCAGTCTGAAATATCGAAACAATTCGATGCTCTAGCGGGGCAATTGGAAACGGAGACCCCGCGTCTGCAAGAACTACGTCGACAAGATCATCTGAAGCTAACAGGGCTCGTAATCGGCACCACCGCCACCTCGGATAGGCAACTGGAACGCGATCGCCTGTGCTCAGAGTTGGCCCAAAATCTCGGACAAGTGTTTTGGCAACGCATCGCTCCTTACGGTGAGATCGTCGATCAACTGGCCAGCGCTACCCAGGTCGCGTCGCGCCCCAGTTATGATGTCAATATCCGTTCCGATCGCCACGGTGATGAATTGTTTGAATTGAGGGAGTGGAAAGCCAGCGGCATTTTCAGCTTCGGCGATAGTCACCAGTCACACTATCAAGCCGCGGGCAATTGGACTCTCACGCAACCAGCCCTGCTTCGCAATGAACTGTGCATGAACTGGCAGGCCTCCTTTCAACGCGAGCACGATCATGTCGAAGTGCATGCCGAATATGTTGCCAGTCAATCGGACGCGCTCAAGTTACTGCTCGTGCAAACCGCGATGCCCTCCGATATTCGCGAACCAGCGACACCAACTCTTGAGCCTTGGCAGGCATCAAGTTTAAGTCAAGGGTCACAAGCCAAGGTGACTTCGCAAGCTGGCGTACTGCAAGGGGAGCTAGTACTGCACAGTGACTCGCTCCACTGGCTAGCGCAGGAATCCAATGTGCAATCCCCTAAGCTCGCCGTACAACCGAACGCTGTGCCGCTCAAGTTTCAAATGGAGGGGGAGTGGACACAAGCCAAGCTGGAATTGAGCGGTCTCGTCCCCGCCTGGTTGTCACAGCCGGTAATCGCAGAATTGGAAACCAGCATCCAGGCGGCCACTCAAGGGAGCCGGCGGCAACTCGACCAGCAGTTCGATTCGGATCTAGCCGAGTTGCGACAGGTGGTCTCCGTGGCACTGGCGGAAGACCGCAAGTGTTGCGTTCTTGCCGACGAGCAATTGCTGGCCACTCGCCAGCGGTTGCAACAGCGACAGGCCGAAATGAACGGCACTGAGTTCGCCCGTCGCCCCGGTGCCATCACTCGTTGAGCGGGAGGTTGGAGGTTGGAGCGTGGGGAGTGGGAGTGATGGAGTGATGGAGTGGGTGGCACTGGCATGGCCAGTGGTGTCGAAGGATTTGAGCCCGCGCCAGTAAGTGATGTGTTGAGCGCTCGAAGTAATGAATTTGACCTACCACGGATCTACCCAGCCGAGTTGTCTAGGGACCACAAACGTCTGCCTGGTTACTCATCGCGTGGCGAATGTCGCGAGTGTTGTCGACTCCAGACGCAGCGCTAAGTTGGACGAAGCGACTGACCAGCGGAGCGGTCAGCGACGGTACGTACGTCAGGCTTCTTGCCTGACTGGAGCTACGTCGAAAAAACGACTGACCGGCGGAGCGGTCAGCGACGATAGGCTCAGCCACTTTTTTGAGACCTGGCTAGGAAGCGATCGAGCACTGCGGCAAAACGTTGCTTGTCGCGATCGTCGTAGGGACGCCCACCACCGGAAAGTGTCCCCGCGCCACGCATGTCATCTAGAAAATCGCGCATCGACAATCGTGACTTGATGTTGTCCGCAGTATGTTCGTCGCCGCGTGGATCGACCACAGCGACTCCCTTGGCCACCAAATCGGCAGCTAGTGGAACATCTGCGGTAATCACCAGATCGCCAGGCTGGCTGTGAGCGACAATGTAGCGATCGGCGATATTGGCACCCTCGTGAACTGTCACCATCGAAACGGTTGGTGCGTTTGGCGGGAGGGCCAACGATTGGTTGGCTACTAGAATGGTGTCGAATTTGAGTCGCCGAGCCGCGCGAAATACGATCTCCTTTACTTCTCGCGGCGCTGCGTCTGCATCAATCCAAATCTTCACTTGGGTACTCTGTCTGTCTAGGTGATGCCGTGCATTTTGCGCTTCATATAGCCGTTCAGACTGCAGATTGCCAAACCGGCGGCAATGGGGATCAGCGTATAGATCAAAAAGAAGACCGGCAGTCCGTAGCGCTCTGAGATGGGATCGATAAAGCTTCCGGTCCAACCGGCGAGATAGTTGGCAATCGCCGTGGCAAAAAACCAGACACCAAACATCAGCCCCACAAACTTCAGCGGAGCTAGCTTGCTGACATACGACAATCCGACGGGCGAGACACAGAGTTCGCCTGCAGTGTGGAACCAATAGGCCAACACCAACCACCAAATGCTCACCGAAGCGGATTGATCCCCTTGATTAATCCCCAAGCTACCCAGTGCTAACACGCCGAAACCGAGCCCCAGTAGAATCAATCCCAGACCGAATTTGATTGGGGCTGATGGATTGAGTTTGCTCTCCCAGATGCGACTGAAGAGTGGTGCAAAGGAGATGATGAAAAACGAATTCAGAATTTGAAACCAGGAAGCTGGAATCTCGGTTTCATTTTGTTTTTCCTTGACGACTTGGGCGGCAAATTCTCCCTCGAACTGATCGGCCTGTTCTTCGGAAATAATTTTCAACTTACCTGCGCCTGCCTTGCGTTCCATGTCAATCAAGAACAGCGACTGGCCGGGTTCGAGCGGTTGGTCCGACTGGAATGTAGCCAGCATCGTTTCCGTCGAATCGGCCTTGGCGAAACTAACTTCGTAGGCTCGCATACGAGCCTCCTTGGCGATGACCCACAGTGCGATAACCCAAATAATAGCGAAGCTGGTGATGATCACTAAGTTCGATAGCGGGATGTGGGCAAAGGTAGCCTTCACCAATTTGGCCAGGACATACGTGACCACGGCCAGAGGGACGACGGTTAGAAACGTGTTCGACCAGAAGAAGGCCGTGGCATAGCCACCGCTCATGATCCGCCCGGTATAATCTTTGGCGAAAATGGTCATCGACCCACCAGCTTGTTCAAAGGCCATCCAAAAGAAGATCGTAAAAAACGAAAGGATGCCGATCACGATTAGGCGATCCTTGACAACTTTGGAGTCTTCATCAGGCTGTGTGGCGTCGGTACTGTCCTTAGTTAAATCAAGTGCAGTAGCCCGCGTACCATGCACCCCCAGGACACTTTGCCCCAAATAGAACATGATCATCCCCAAGCACATGAAGATGCCAGCCATGCCAAAGCCATAGCTCCAGCCCACTTTCTCACCGACGTAACCACACAACAGGATTCCGAGAAAGGCCCCTGCATTGATCCCCATGTAGAAGATCGTATACGCTGCATCCTTTTTGTCGTAGTCGCGAGCGTAAAGTTGACCGACGATCGACGAAATGTTCGGTTTAAAAAAGCCATTACCCAGAATTAACAAAACCAGTCCCGCATAGAAAGCGAGCTCGGTTTCCAATGCCATTGAAGCATGTCCGAGGGTCATGAGAAAGGCACCCAGCAATACCGCATAACGGTGTCCGATGAGCTTATCAGCCACGATCCCGCCGACGACAGGCGTGAGATAAACGAGTCCGGTGTAGAGTGCGTAGAGCTTAAGTGCATCCTCGCGCGACCAACCCCAGCCACCCGCAGCCATCTCGCTGACCAGGAACAGGACCAACAACGCGCGCATGCCGTAGTAGCTGAAGCGTTCCCACATCTCAGTAAAGAATAAGAGGAACAGCCCCGCTTTGTGACCGAAGATCGGAGGCAAGCCATCGGCGGATAGTGCTCCGCTGCCGCTCACGGTAAATGTGTCAGTCGTATGCGTACCAGTCGGCTGCATAATATGCTCCGGGTGTTAACATCGTGAATGGTGAACGGTGCTACAGATTAACTTGCTAGCGACTGTAAAGAAACCCCGAACAAGAAGGCGCAAACCTCAAGTGGGTCGCTTCTGCCGGGCAAGCGCTGGAGTCTAGGCTTTAGCCGATCTTTATGCCTCTCAGATCGCCTAAAGGCTAGACTCCAACCATTGCAGCCGTTGATGCTAATTAAGCTCACGCCTTTTGAAGCAAGATCGCGGGGGTCTTCGGCATGAGTGCCCCACTTATTTTCGCCGCGACGAGACTGGGGTCATGGGAGAGGTGATGCGCAGATCAATCGTCTGCTCTTCGGTGGACTGAGCTGGCAGCGGTTGCTTGAGCCACGCCAGCAACTGTTTAAGTTTTTCCTCTGCGGGCAATTCACCACGATCTTCCAGTTTGGGGGCGTGGCCCCAAATGATTTTGCGGCGCTTATCGCGAGTGAAAGCGGATAGGCTCCAGGGACTGGGACCCGACGTCAGACTATCTTGCTGGATCTCAATCACCTCCAAACCATACTCCTCGCGGTACTGTTCCAGATACTCACAAAGGCTTAAGGCTTCCATGATCCGTGCATCTCCGTAGGGCATGCCGATGTCCCCGGCTAGACGCGCGTTCTGTGCATAGACAATGAAATATTTGCGAACTTTATCTTTCAAATCGTCTGGGGGAAGAATCGTCCCTTCGCTATCGATTGGCAAAAAGCCCTCTTCGGTTTCGCCGCTCTTGGGATTCGCATATTCAACGTGAATCATTGCCATGGGACGTCGGTAGACGACATCCACTAACACATTGTTTCCAACCGATTTGGAGACGCGCGTGGTGGTCTTGATCCAATGGTGCGTTTCGAAGGCCTGCGCAATGGCGGCTGTGGCTCGTGGATCGAGTAGCGAAATGCGGTCGAGGCGATTTTTGTTGTAGACCTCTTCCGCCACATTGGCTCGGATCCATTCCGGTTGCGGAGTGACCTTTACTTTCTCCAAACGGAGCGAATAAAACGCGTGATCTAGATGGTCGGCGCCATAGTAATACCAACCGAAATACCCCAACACGACCAGCATGAGCACCGCGAATAGCAAGGCACCACCGGGGATATGCTGGACCACGGAGGCAATGCGGCGGTGTAGGTCTTGATTGTGGGCGCTATCCATGGCTGCCAAAATCTTGCGGCTCCACCGCTCGGTAACTAATTGCTATTTATCAAACGCACGTTCTCAGACTTACCAGATTTTCAGTGATGACTGCAACTGGATTCCACAACGAATCTCAACGGCGCGTGCCACGCGATCAATCAATGCTAGCACTTGATCGCTGGTCGCTGCGCCAGCGACGATCAGGTAGCCGGGGTGTTGGTGACTGAGCGCGACTTCGCCATCGGCGATGCCGCGCACGCCAGCTTGCTCGAGCGCATCGGCCAAACTGGTCCCATCGGGCTCGATGAAAGCTTGTACAGTTCGGCTCCCCGAGGGTGGTTGGGTGGTGCGTTTGACGATCCAGTTGGTCTGCATTCTCCGAGTCAATTCGACCGAGTCGGCTTTCTCGAGTGACAATTCGGCTTCGGCGATAAATAGGTCTTCTAAGTTACTGCGGCGAAATCCGAACTGCAAAGCTTGCCGATCTTTCTCAATCAGTTTGCCGTCGCGATCGATGAGCGTCAAGCGCGCAACGTGGCTACCGATATCGTCATTGGTGACGCCAGCGTTGGAGACCACGGCTCCTCCGATCGTTCCGGGAATGCCAGCCAAGTGCTCCAGCCCAGCCAATCCGGCACCCACAGCGGCGCAGATCACGTGGTTAAATTTGGCTCCAGCGCGGGCGGTCAATCGCTGATCACGAATTTCGATCTTGGACAGTTCAGCGGTCGAGAGACTGAGCACAAGTCCATCGAAGCCGCATTCACGGCACAATACATTGGAACCACCTCCCAGCACACGAACCGGCAAGGAACCGCGGTGGGCCTCAGCCAACAATTGGGAAAGTTCATCGAGCGAATTGGGTTCAGCCAAGTATTTAGCTGGTCCACCGATCTGCAACCAAGTCAATGGAGCGAGCGGTTCGTCGCGACGGATCAAGTGCTGAAGCGAGGTCGAAAATTCGAAATCAGCCATTGGACACTGTGTGGTGGAGGAAAGGGGGCTGGTGGTAGTGAACTAAAATCATACCGCGCTTGCTCAAGAAGCCGACCAGCCCAGCAACAAAAAACGGCCGATTCGCGCTGGAGAGATCGGCCGTTCTTTGATTTTTGGTTGCTGGCGAGCCGCTTGGATTGGAACCCCGCGGCTGACAGTCAAAGGGTCGCTCGAGCGGGGTTAACGCAGAGTTTCTCCCGAAGCGGCTCGACCTAGCAGTTCGGCCATTCGATTCTGACTCTGCATGCCTGTCAGGCTAAAACGCTTCCAGCCCCCCGGCTGTTTGGCGAATACCACAACTTGCGGTAGCGTTTCACCCTTCATCAATTGTTGAGCCAATTCGGGGCGTTCATCCTTATTGACAAAAGTTACGACGACGTTCTCAAGTTTTCCAGACTCCATCATCGGCTCAATTGTCTCCCGCTTCATCACTTGGCAGGAAGCGCACCACGGTGCGCCTATCAGTATGACTAGCGGTTTGTTCTCCTTTTGTGACGCAGCGAGTGCTGTTTCATAATCTGGAGCTTTGTTTTCTCCGGCGGTAACGGCCAAGAGAAAGGCCAGTGCCACATGTACCATACTTGTCATCCCTTCTTGAAAAGACAGTGCGGTGGACACCCGTTAGCAAATTTGAAGTGACCTGATCTCACGATCTAAAACGCCAACGGCCATATCCACATCCTTGTGTAAACAACCGACGAGGTTGCCGGAGGCAGATCGGTTCGTTGGGCGGCAGGTCGAAAACTCCAAAGGCCAGCGCGCAAGCAGGTGTTCCAAGTTAGACTCCCCAGTCGTTCAAGCGAAAAGATCAAAGGTGCATCTGGGAACTACACAAAAGCTGTAGCGATTGTGCTTGAGTCTAACGGTAAAGTTGCGAGCGAGTATAAATAACTAATCGGAGCTGACAACTAGCCGTCAACAGAGCTAAGGATCGGATTGCTAGCTATTAAAGGTGAGCTGATGGGGGGCAGCGAACCCTAATTTAAGCCACTAACTTCGATTTTGTTGGGCTTTTTAGGTTTGCGGACTTTCGCGGGATGCCGAAAAAGCTAGGAATCATTCCCAATTTCCGGGTAAACTGGACGCTTCAGCCGATCCTCGACGGCTCTCTTGGGGGGGCTGATACATGGTCGACTAACTGTTTTTGGAAGCAACTATGAGACTGAGACTAGGCTTGATTGGTCTCTCTTCGGACTGGCAACATCGCCATTTCCCCGCCCTGCGGATGCTGCAAGATCGCTTCGATGTACGGGGTGTTTATAGCTCGGTCTCCGCTTTTTCAGAAAGCGTCTCCCGCGATTTCGATGCCCAACGTTTTGACGGCTTTCGAGAAATGCTCAGCAGCGACAAGATCGACGCTGTGATGATGCTCGAAAGCGATTGGTATGGCATCGCTCCGTTGGTAGCCGCTTGCGAATACGGCAAAGCGATTTACTGCGGGAGTGAGGTCGATCTCGACCCGCAGCGCGCAGCCCACCTGAAGCAGTTGGTGGATGAATCAGGGGTTGCCTTCGTCGCCGAATTTCCACGGCGCTACGCCCCTGCCTCACTCAGGTTGAAAGAATTGATCGCCACCCGCTTGGGTCCGCCGCAAATATTATTCTGCCATCGACGGTTGACCTGCCAGACAGACGACATGCAGCGCAACCGACGTTCGTTGGCGGCCCGCGCCGATCGCGAATTGATGGAGCTCATCGACTGGTGCTGCTTCATCGTCGGTCGCGGCCCACGCTCGGTGCAGAGCGTCTTTCATCGCGCTAATCATGCGGACGAATCCTTTGCCACTGGGGCCGCTGCCAGCGACTATCAGTCGCTCAGTCTTGATTTGTCACCTCCCGGGGCTCCCGCCAGTTCTACCATCGCTCAGATTAGCTGCGGAGCATACATTCCCCCAGCTTGGCACGAAGCAATCGCCTTTCGACCACCGGCGGCTGTGCAAGTCTGCTGTGAAAATGGATTGGCCTTTGTCGACCTGCCAAACAGTTTAATCTGGTTTGACGAAGCAGGCCGCCATCAAGAGTCGCTCGAATCTGAAATGGCCGTGGGGCAACAATTGCTAACCCAATTTCATCGCGCAGTGACGAGTCTGGTCCGCAAGATGGGAGACTTGGAAGACGTCTATCGCGCGCTAAGTCTCCTGCAAGCCGCCCGCGAGAGCGCCGAAAAACGTGCAGCGGTCATCATTGCAAACGAAGCTGAACGGTCGTAGTTGAAAACTGTCGTAGCTACGTTCGCCAGAACGTAGACTCCCGGCGGTCTGGCGACCGCAGCTACACGAAAGCCCCGACACTTATCTCCCGCTCGATGCTAAGATACTAGCTATCGGTCGAAACCAAAGTTGATCACTTCGCGCACTGCGCTTGATGAACTAATTCGCAACAGCCCGACTTGGAGAAGTTATGGCTCGACTATTCAGAGGATCGCCAACGGGCATGTCCGCACCTAAACAATGGCACTCGTCGCAGCAGGAGCAGCGACGTAACGCTATTGAGCCCCAGGCACTTGAACCGGAGGAACTGCGACGACGGGTTCTGGCTTTGCAACAGATTGTCAGTCGCCGCGCGTGGAAAGAGCCGCAGCGCCGCCAGCACTTCGAAGATATCGCTCAATCCGTACTTGGTAATTCGCGTGTCATGAAGTCTCCCAACTTCACCACCACCAACGCTTACGACTTGCAGCACATGGCCGAGCTGTATGATCACCTGTTCCTCGAGGATCACTCGCTGGCCATTGCACGTCACTTCGGCATGCAATTTCGCTGGTCCAAACGCATGACCAGCATTGGGGGTAAAACGGTACGCACCACCCATTTCGATCGTCGCTCGGGTAGCCGACAAACACGATACGAAATCGTCCTTTCGGCACCACTCTTGTTTCAGACTTTCAGCGATCTGCACCGACCCATCCGAGTCACGGGAATTCTGTGCACCGATCGCCTGCAAGCGATGCAGCGCATCCTGGAACACGAAATGATCCACCTAGTGGAAATGCTGGTCTGGACCGATAGTTGTTGCGCGGCCCCCCGTTTCCAATCGATCGCTGGCCGTCTGTTTGGACACACTGAGCACAAGCACGATTTGATCACACAGCAAGAACGAGCGGCGCGGAAGTTCAATATTCGCGTCGGCTCGCCAGTCGCCTTCCAACATGAAGGGCTGCGTTTCGTTGGCACGGTCAACCGCATTACGCGCCGCGCGACGGTTTTAGTAGCCGATACTGGCGGACAACTTTACAACGACGGCATCCGCTATCGCAAATACTATGTCCCGCTGAGTCATCTCCAACCGGCTTGACTATACATAGTCGCTGACAGCTCCGCCGGTCAGTCGCTTGGCTATCACTCTCTAGTTTAATACCACTTTATTTGTCCGTTCATTGACTTTGGGAGAAAGAAAGAGCCAATTTTTCAAAATCGATTTGTTTGATGTGCTTCTCTGCGGTTCTCTGCGTCTCAGCCCCCTCTGCGTTAACTTCGGTATTTTGGTTCGGACGCATGGGGGGGCACGGAGTTGTTCGTTCTCCATGCCGATGCGTGAGTCTCGCGGTAATTGCTACTGAGCGCCAATTTAGAATCAAGTCAACACCATCCGGAGATTCTTCTGTCAGTGCGGCGGAAAGTCGTTTTGGGCCCATCGCAGCCGTACTCAATGCGTACGATTGGCACTAGATTTTAACGCAGAGGCCGCAAAGGCGCAGAGGCTCGCAGAGAGGATGCGTGCAGGATCTAAGCATCAACGAACATGCAAATGATCCTCGGAAGGATTAAGATCAAGAATCCGAGCATTCAACTCTCAAATCCGTGAACGGTTACTATCGCGCCCACAGGCTACTTTCTAAAACCACTGACCGGCGGAGCGGTCAGCGACTGTGAATTCCACCACTGACCGGCGGAGCGGTCAGCGACTATGCTGCCAAGTGCGTGAACGGTTACACTAAAAAATTGTGGGCGCACCGTAGCGTTGATGAATCTCATTGCAAAATTCAGGTGCCAAGCGAAGACCGTGTGCTAGATCGCGTAAGTAACTCGCTTCGGGATTGGTATCGAGCTGAATTGAGGCGAGCGATATCGTGTAGACCTGTTGTTCCATTCCCAGCGGGACGGCCCACGCGAAATCGCGGACATTCAGTGGGCTACTGAATTCCTGCCGCAAGAAATTGATCGTATCTTGAGTCGGACTGGCGATGCGTTCGATGATCGCCTGTTGCTCCTCTTGGCTGATGCTGCCGTCGGCCTTGGCCGCATTGATCATGGCGCGCACTAACACCAGTGCTTCGTCGTTCTGCGTCATCGCCCCAGTTGGACCATTTTGGACCCCCGGCGAGCTTTGCGGATAGGGACTAGCCTGTGGTGTGAAATTTGGCTCCTGATAGCGAGGACGGCTGGGCGGCGGGGGTTGCTGGTAGCGTGTCTGCGACTGCGGTGGCGCGACTTGCGGTGGCGCGGCTTGCGGTGACGCCTGTCTGGTCGCTCGACCGTGCGCTACTCCCAACAAGTCCTCCAGTTCGTGAGCGCGATCATCCAGACTCGCCGGTCGGCCACTGGGCGCACGACTGCTCGCGGGAGGAGCCTGTCGCGCTGGCGGTGGCGCGGCGGAGCGACCACCACCGATTAGATCTTTGAGAATTTTACCTCCCAAGCCACCACTTCCCTGCGAGCTACCGCCACCCAACAAACTGCCAAGAATATCCATCGCGTCCATCGTGTTCCCCTTCATCAACAATTCGAGCGTAATAGTTTGACCCACCAGATATTTTCTCCAACGAGCCGAGTTGGCATAGCCTAGCAAAATTATTTGCGACGCTGCCTAGTGTTCGCACTCCTAAAATTGTCGGTCGCAGGACGTGCGTTGGTTTGGCACAACTTTATCTCCCCCGCCCCATGGGAGCCGCTATCCGACGCCATTAGAATTACAGCTCGCGAACCCAACCCAACCCAACGGCTAGTGCCCTCACGAACCTACAAGGGTTTACTTGCATAGAACTTCGCTTCCGTCCGGGCTTGCCCCGAATGTCGCAAGGTTAAGGGCTTAAGCCTGGTTTTTGCCTGGTTTCTTCGAACTGATATTTACATGAAAGGCTTCCTTGCCACAGATTGGGTTTAGTTGAACAACCCCAAAACGAGCAAGGAAGCCCAAAGATGTTAGCCCCTCGTCCTGACGCGCCGAAACCGCCTTCGCGTAGAGCTAAGCTTAACAGTTCAAGCCGGACCAAGACAAGCCGTGAAGACAGAAAGAAAGACAAAGAGGCGTCGTCGGTTAAACAGTTTGAATTGAAGATTGAAACGATGATCAAGGCTGATGAGCTATTAATGCCTAAGCTCTTCGACGAAGCACAGATTGAGTCGATTCTCGGTGGAGCCATTTCAGAGCAACCGTCACGGCGTCGGCGCATTTACACCGTGCCCACTACGCTGTCTCTCTTCGTCCAACAAGTCTTGATGAAGGATCGTGGTTGCACAGAAGTGGTTAAGTTGTTGAACCGGCAACGTCAGAAGCAGCAACTTCGTCAAGTGAGTCCTAATACGACAAGCTACTGCGACGCCAGATCGCGGATTCCCTTGTTCCTACTTAGGATTTTGTTCGATCGTACAGCTCGCATGGCATCCGAGAATCTAGTCGACGATCAGCTTTGGTGTGGGCGTAGAGTGTTGTTAGTTGATGGTCTGGTTGTCAACGCTCCAGACACACCTGAGAACCAAAAAGTCTACCCTCAATCTCAATCGCAGAAACCTGGAATGGGCTTTTCACAGATCCGCATGTGCGCGGCAATCTGTTTGGCGACGGGTGTAGTTGCCGATATGCAATATGGCCCCGTGGTAGGCAAAAAGACTGGAGAAGCGACCCTTTTTCGCAAGATGTTCAGCAACTTCAGGCCTGGTGACGTCCTTGTCGCCGACAGCCTTTTCGAGTGCTTTCGCGATTATGCAACGCTCAACGCGATGGGTGTGGATATGATCTGCGACAAGAACGGTACCCGCGAATCTCCTTTCAAAGGTCGCTGTACAGTAATGGAAGAAACGCTGAAAGAATTGCCTCGCCCGAACTTTGATAAACATAGATTTACGAAGCAGGAGTGGGAGGCGTTGCCACCAACGATAACAGTACGAATGATTCGGTGTAAAGTCCGTGGACGCAAATCAGAACTTACGCTCGTAACTACACTGTTGGACTTTGAAGCTTATCCTGCAGCGGAGATCGTGAAGCTGTACAAACTTCGCTGGGAATGCGAATTGGACATTCGGTCGATCAAGTCGGTAATGGGAATGACTTGGCTGAGTTGCCATACTCCAGAGATGCTTGATCGAGAACTGATGGTCTACTTCTTAGCGTACAATATTATCCGAATCACGATGTGTGATGCAGCCAAGGTCAGCGGCCATCAGCCACGTGATTTAAGTTTTAAGAGCGCTAAAGACTCATGGCTTCTGTTCGGGCAAGATGAACGCGAGCCGAACAATTACGCTTGGTTACTCTGGACGATCGCAGCCGCGCCCTTACGCAAGCGTCCTGGCCGAAACGAACCTAGAAAGATAAAACGACGAAACGGCAAATACGAAAGGTTGAAAATGCCCCGCGACCAAGAAAAAGCAGCACTTTCCCCTTAACCTTGCGACATTCGGACTTGTCCCGGCGGGATCACAATGATTTCCGTCCGGGCTTGTCCCGGCGGGATCACAACTGGCGGCTACATCAACGCCTCACGGACGGTCCCTCACCCTGCTTTTCCCACGAATCGCCGAAGGCGATTCGTGGGAAAAGCAGGGTGAGGGACAAATAAGCGTGAGTTAGGGGTAGCTGCCAGTTGGCGCTCCGCCGGGACAAGCCCGCACGGAAGCGAATTACTATGCTGGCAAACTCATCTAGACACGTGAGGCTAGCGTCTGAGGTTCACCAAGTCGGCGATACTATGACACTATGAACTTGTCAGCTGGTACTCAGCTAGCCACTTCTGGAAATCGGAAAAGTGTAGGTACTCGACTCCCGCTCCGAACTCCTCAAACATTTTCGGCGTGAGTGGCGAGTTGGCATCAGGCACGACAACTTTCAGTCCAGTGTCCATGATCTCTCCGCCAGGTTCACCCATTCGCGGAAACATTTCCTGTAGAGTTGATTGATCGCCGGTGACTTTGGCGAGGCTGTAGCGGACCGATTCGTACCCCATGGCAAACGGATTCTGCACGACCATGGCATCAATCATCCCTTCCCCCATTTGTTGAATCGCCAACTGTTCAGCGTCGAAAGTCACGATCGTAAAGCGGTCGCGGACTCCCTTCTCCTTGACGACGTCGACGATGGCTGGTGCATTGTAAGACCAAATGCCGACCAGGGTATTTAGTTCGGGGAACTTATCGATCACATCGCGGACATTGTCACGTGCTCGTGCGCGGTCTGCATCGTCTAGGCGACGATCCTTTTGCACGAAGTTGTCGGCAACTGCTTGCGTGAATCCATCCATCCGCTCGATGGCGTTCTGTTGACTGGCCAGACCTACGAACTGCACGTATTGGCCACCGCCGGGTCGCAAGTTCTTAGCCGCAGTCCCCAGCACTTGTCCCCCCTGAATATTATTGGTCCCGACGTAGAATTCGCGAATCGAAGTAAACTTGGCATCGAGGTCGCTATCGAAACAACCGACGATGATCCCTTTATCTTTTAGCTTCTTCAGTTCATCAGCGATGGCGGGGTTGGTCCCTGAGGTGGGCGAAATGATGACCGCCACAATATCGGCTTGCGTACCGTACTGACGAAGCTTTTCAATTTGTCCTTGTTCGGTACCATCGTTGGAGTCCATCCCAGCCGTGAAACCCGCGTCACTGAGCTTCAAATCTTCGACCGCCTTGGCGATGCCAGCACGGGCCGCGTCCCAGAATGGCGAATCGGTATTGTTGAGCAATACAATACGCTTAAGACCACTGCCACCGCTGGAATTCGACGAAGCATTGGGTTGACAACCGACGACCAATGTGGCGAGTGCGGCAATGGCCAACGTGAACAGACGAGGTGCAGGCATGGAGAGTGGGCCTTGAATGACGAGGCATGAGAGATTGGATGCGGAAGCGACGATTCTAAATACTATAGCAGCTTGCAGCAAGCAATTTTTTTCGTGTGCACTGCCTGATGGACAGCACCATCTTAAGCGCATGGATTTGGCGCACACTCGTTGGAGTGCAGACTTAAAGCGCCCGTGCATGTCGCACGCGTTTCAGGGGGCCAACGCTGGGCTGTTAAAAATGCGGGTTTGACTGACGATTTCAGGCCATTTCACGCACACGTTTTAGTTCCGCACAGACGATTTTCATCCACACGCGGCTGAGCGTTTTCGAGCAATTTATTAAACTTAAACTGGAACTTAAACTCCATCTTCCTGGCTATTAGTTTAGGTTTAAGTTCCAGTTTAAGTTTGCAATAACTCACAGCGGAGAAGCGACAAAACTGGCACAAAGGCAAATTGCAGAAAAACCGACACTATTAACGGCCACGGCTAAGCATCGTTCGGGAAATAACTTTCGTAGCTACGTTCGCCAGAACGTCGACTCCCTGCCGTCTGGCGACGGCAGCTACTTTTAAGATCGGACACTTATTTTCCGATCGATGCTAAAGCCTGGACTCCAGCGCGAACTGTCACTGGTCAACTACTCTGCGGCCTTCAAACTTACTCTTTTTCCCGTCCTAGCGCTTTCGTAGATGGCCAAGATCAATTCGACGCTGCGCAGACCTTCCCGACCGTCGATGATGGGTGCTCGGTCTTGGGCTATGGCTTCCAAAAAGTCGCGAAACAGGGCCGAGTGGGCGTGATGACCGATGGCGGCGGGATCAGCGGCCCCCCCCCCAGTCTTATTTCGCCCCAGCATTTCCTCACGCAATTTTGCATCCTCCTCGGTTTGATCGGCGAATTCCCACTTAATGATGTCTTCTTCTTCTAGGATGGCAGTACCGCGCGAACCGGTCAGTTCGATCTTCTTGAGCGAACCAGGGAAACCGGCGGTGGTCGCTTCAATTGTCCCCAGGGCACCATTGGCAAAGCGGAGCGTGGCCGTGGCCACATCTTCCACTTCGATCCTTTCGTGCGCCAACGTAGCGGTGTGCGCCATGACATCGACGACGGGGCCCATTAACCACAATAGCAGATCGACGCTATGGATCGCCTGGTTCATCAGTGCCCCTCCCCCATCGAGCTGCCAAGTGCCGCGCCATGCGCCACTGTCGTAATACTCTTGAGTTCGAAACCACTTGACATACGCATCTCCCAACACCAGCGTGCCGAACCGCCCCTCGTCGACAGCTTGCTTCATCAATTGACTGGCGCGATGAAACCGGGAAGGAAAAATTGTGGCCAGTTTTACGCCAGCTTGATCACAAGCATCGATCATGGACTGACAGCGTTCGCGAGTAACATCAAGCGGTTTTTCCACGATCACATGTTTACCCGCTTGAGCGGCCGCCATACATGGCTCGCAGTGCGCACCACTCGGCGAACAGATGGTAACGACGTGCAGATCATCGCGCGCCAACATCTGCTCCAAATTGGTATAAGCTTGGCCACCAAATTCGGCCGCCAGGGCTTCTGCCTTGGGTGCGGTTCGATTGTAGCAAGCGACTAGTTTGGCAGCCGATATGTCCGCGATGGCCCGCGCGTGAAACTTGGCGATCATGCCACAACCAATGATTCCAAAACCTGTTGTCATTGCCATTCATCTCCATGGATTTGATGTGAACCTCAGGCGCTCGCCGCGGGTTCACGAATTCGGTTCGACATCGCAAAGGCTCAAGGGCATTTCGTCCTCTGGGTCTTGTACTCGCAACGCGCGTTTGCCAGAAAAAATTTGGTAGAGTGGTGTCCCTACTAGGTCGCCCCGCCAACTGCGTAGCAACTGCGGGTACTCTGGGTCGTTCTCTGGCAGTTCAATACCACTCATCCAGTACGACGCCAGTCGCCCCACGTCATCGGAAGTCCCGACAATCATTGGAGAGATGTTGTGAGTGCGGCACAGGTACGACACCGCCGCCGTAAGGAATTGTTGCAGCAGCGCAGGGGGCCGCGGGCGTTTGCCCTGTCCCTGCCAAGGGGCCAGCGGTGCTTCGACGGTTAGGCCACGCTCCATGCATTCTGCGATCTCTGGAATAAAACGCTGAAAACCGGGGTGATGCAATCCGCGGATGTGCGCAATTTTTTTTATGTCGGGCGAACCTCGCTTGGCCAGCTCGATGATCAAATCGTCCCGCAACACGCGGCGGGCGGGCATGTTCTTTTGCTCGGCTCGCTGCTCACGCCATCCCCATAGCTCGCGGACCACTCCCAACTGTCGTCCATATAACGACTGTACCCCCGACAGTCGGTGCCAACCCTCTTGAACTTGTGTCTCGATCAAATTTGCTTGACGACGTATCAGTTCGTCCGCCAGCCATTCCAAGCGTCCCAGTTGTTCCAACTCTTTGGAGAGTGCATCGTAGAGCTGCGGTAGGTGCAACACATCGAGCGCGGCATAGTCGAGTTGTGCGTTGGAGAGGGGACGCTTCCGCCAATCGGTTCGGGTTTCTCCCTTGGGGACCACTTCCCCCAACGTCCGCTGCACTAGTTTGCCGTAGGAGGCAGGGAATTCCCCACCCAACATGCCCAGCGCCAACTGCACATCGAACAGCGTCGAAATCGATTTGCCCGTTGCGCGATAAGCGAAAAGGATTTCTTCGCGACCGGCATGCACTAGCACCCGGCGTTGACCGTCTACCAGTAGTTCCCAAACTCGCCCAAGATCGTCGATCGTCCGCGGGTCGACAATAAAGACGTTCGAGCGAGTAGAAATCTGCAATAAACACAAATCGGGTCGATAACAATCCTCCGCTACAAACTCCGTATCCATCCCTATCAAATCGGCCGATTCGATGGCGTCAATTAATTCCGGAAGATCTTCTGCTGTACTGACGAGCCTATAATTCACGCGCGAACTTTATCATGGTTTAATGAAGTTGAAAAGTCCGCCCATTAAACTCTGACCGCTCCCAATTGCCAAGTTGGCTTGCCTCCCAACTCCGCTTCGCACCCAGGAATTGCACGCTGTTTACCGACGATCACCACCCACAACAGGGGAGCCACGCCAGGGTCGCGCCACGCTTATTGGTCAGTATTCGCAGCGCTCAGGAAGCCACGTTGGCGGCGTCGCTGGGGGTGGAATGGATCGACCTGAAGAACCCCGATGCGGGTTCACTGGGGGCCGCCGATGCCGATGTGGCCCGCCAAGTCGCTGCCTCACTAAGCTCTAGTTCCTACAGCGGAGTTCGATTGACGAGTGCAGCGGCTGGCGAATTGCGCGATGATCCTCAAAGCTCCGCTCTGATGCTCGCCCAGTATTTTCCACTGGTCAAAGTGGGCTTGGCGGGACTTGGCGGCTCAGGTCAGTGGCAGGCTCAGTTCCAAGAGCTGGCACTGCAATTGCATCAAGCTGGGGCACAACTTGTACCGGTAATCTATGCTGACTATGGCCAATGCAACGCCCCCGCGCCGCAGACAATACTCGATTGCGTCGCTGCGTTGGAGGCAAGGAAGATCGATGAAACGGGAAGTCGTTACCTGTTGGTCGACACGTTTACCAAACGCGGGGAACGCTTGCTAGATTGGCTCGACGAAACAGAGTTGACGACGCTCATGCAACGCGCCTCGCAAATTGGAAGACAAACGGTCTTGGCAGGTAGCTTGGCCCTGTCAGATCTTCCCAAGCTACTTAAACTCCCCATGTCGGCCATCGCTGTTCGCGGCGCGGTGTGTAGTGGAGATCGTCGTAGCGGTTTATGTGAGCAAAAAGTGCAGCAATGGCTGCAGCTTGTTCAAAATCAGTAGCACAGTTTTTGAGGAATGGCTAGAATTTGTTAATCAGTCGCTACGCCGCTCGTATCGCTCACTCCAACTCAGCACGTCTTTTAGGCATTCCACATGTCGTCTAGCTTATGGCGTGAGCCACTTTCGGGAATCATTCGCCAGGACTCCAAAGTGATTGGAGCGATTTGCTTGCCTGAAGCGGATGTGCAAGAATTCATCGATCAATTCAATCATTGTTATGGTCCGATGCGGATGCACATTGAACCGCCACGGTTTGTTCCTCTTCCGGCACTTGCCGGTCCTGTCTGTCCTGTTGGTGCGAACCATCGTCGCCCCTTTCGCGCGCCGCAACCTGGGTTCAAACCCTTACCGTTTAACAGTGAAGAGAAGTAGCACGATTTCGTACTCGTCGGCGACGATCTCGAATCCGGCTTCTTGCGCCGCTTGCTCCACGGTTGCGATCGAAGCAGGCGACTGCTGAAAGTTTTCGCGGCGATCTAAGATGATCCAACGATAGTGCCCGAGCGGATTGCCTAAACGATCGGCGAGTTGAGCGAGTCGATCGCGGCGCTCCAGGTACTGCCCCACTGTTTCCACATCGCGATTGCCGACCAGGTGCGCGGCGATGCGTCCGGTTGCCAACACTTCGCCGCCATCTTGTCGCAATCGCGCCACTTGCTCCGTTAGCCATTGGCCATCGGGCTCAGCTGCGCGGCGCAGCCATGGATTGGCTTCATCAACATCGTCGATGTGGTAGGTGTGGCCGATGACATCCAATAGCGTTGGGCTGCTATAAGGCATTTGTCCCACAAACAAACTTAAGACGAGTCCTGTGGCCAGCGCACCCATGGCGGACAGACGCATTGACTCTCTTGCGCCGTACAAAGCCGCTAGCCAGAACAGTGGCAGGAGCGTGCTGGAGTACTGAAAGGCTAATGAAGTCGCCGGTTTGTGATCCCATACGATAAGTACCAACATCGGCAGTAGCGTGGGGAGTATCCACCGCCAGCCACGAATCAAGCTGGGAAGGAAGCAGGGTATCCACAAACTGAGGCAAAAGGCTAATTTATCCCAGCAAAAAATCGCCCCCCAAAACGCACCCGGTCGGAGCAGCGGAGAGAGCAACACTTCCCCGGCCGAACTCCCCAAGGCCACAAACCGCCCGGTCTGAAACTCGGCGATACCACTCAAGCGATAAACCAGTACGAACCCTAACGATGACAATGTGGCCAGCACAATCCATGCTCGCGACGAGAGCATTTGCGAAATTGTGTCACCCTGCGCTGGAGTCCAGGCCTTAGCCGCACGCGCGACGAACGACAATAACCGCCTTGAAGGTTGCTCGTCCGACACATCGCCGACTTGTACTGTTGCGAGGATTCGGTCCATGGCACATAGAGCACAGAACAACGCCACGACGACAATCACTCCCTCCTCCATCGACATCGCACAAACCGCCAGCATCCCCGCCAACCATCTCCGCTCGGCGATCAAACTCCACAGCGCCGCCAACATCAGCGGTATCGCAAGGGAGATAGGGTGCCAACCGTAGGTATAAGCTAAATTCATTTGTCCCAAGACCGGTTGCACCAGCCATGCCAGCCCAAACAAAACAGAGCTCAACCAGTCGAACTTCAACTGTCGCGCCATGCCCCACAGCAACAACCCTCCCGACGACAGGCAGAGCGCTTGAACAGCAAAGAAGAGTTGTTCGTTTGGAAAGATTTTCCAGAGGGGGACCAAGCACAACAGTCCTGGATTGAAGTGATCCCAGAAGCGTGGGAGCACAGGCGTCTCGAGCAGCACACCACGTCCCGCTGCGGTATTGGCCACGCGTTGTGCGAAATGTCCGAAGTCGTTGAATCCGAGCAGGTAATTTGCGAAATAGTCGCACGACTGCAAATACCACCACAGAGCCGCGCCGCCAGCAGCTAGTACAACCGGGGCTCCCGACATGGATGTCGAGTTTGCAACACGACTGGCGTCTGACCGCCAACGTGCGCAGAGATAAGCACAGCTCAGTCCACCGAACGCCGATAGCCACAGCGGTTCCCAGTAGTTGGGAGCAATCTCGACGCCAACCAGACGCGATAGATTTGCCAACAATGGCCCCGCTCCCGCGATGCCCCACGTCGCGATTACCAGCGTCTCCTGCCGCACATCGCGTTCTTCAGCATAGAACATCCGCAGTGCAAAGAATAACCACCCCCCAGCCACGACAGCGGTAAAGAGCCACGCTACAGTGCTCGCCAAAAACAATTCCAACGTAACTGGGCCTGCCGGGACCGTCGCGTAGCCCATGACTAAATGAACTCGGCTAGCCAGCGATGTCGCAGAAATAAACCACACGAACGTTGCTAGCACTGTCACCACGACCAGCTTGTTGGATGCTCCGGCTCGAGTGACTGACACCGTTTGGGTTTGGCTTTTGGGTTTACGTTGCATGAGGCCCACATCGGATGAAAAGTCGTCGCAATCGTCAAAGTTTACCTAATCGGCGTTATCGTAGTGGTCGATAAACTCAACAGGTCCTGGTGATTTTAGCGATGCCGCGCGATCCGCTCGCGGTTGCCTCGAGCGCCCTCTGCTTTCGGGAACAATTTCAAATGCGATGGTTATCAACTTGGCTGATTGCCGGTGGCGCAATGTTGTCTAGCGGCTGTTCGATGTGCGCGCCGGGCTACTTGGATGACTATGCCACAGTCGGCGGGAAGTGGCAACGGAGCAATCCGACTTGCGGCCGCGTTGGCTCAGTTTTTAGCGATGCGGGAGAGACCATTTCCGCTGGGGCAACCGGGGGACGAATCGTCGACGCCCACGGTTTGGGGATTGAAGGAGAGGTATTCGGAGAGGCCTACACCGAAAACTATCCCGATGTGATCGATGAATTCCAAGAACTCCCGGGGACGCCCCCAGTCAACGAATACTATGATGATCTTCAGAACGAGGACGGGGCGTTGATGCTCGGAGACGAGTGGTAAACAACGCCGCTTTGCATTGACCGAAAAATGATTGTCGGGTCCTAAACGTAGCTGCGGTCGCCAGACCGCAGGAGCCTCAGTTCTGGCGAAACTAGCTACGACAGTTGTTTTCGGCACTTCTTTAAGGCAATTCGCCGTTTTGAGGCGAACGTTAGAAACCTTAGTCCTGGAGGCTATCATTGGCCTGTACTGCGCGGGCCTTTCTCCGCGAAGCTCTATTTCTCCGCAACGCCGCGTTTGAAAAGAGTGCCACAGTAAAAAGAGTGCCACAGCGTCTCCCTATACCAGTTTAGGTTACGATTGCGTTTTTGGGCCGCACAGATCGAATGGCACCTTAGCCTTCTAGTACTAGCACTGCACATGACTCAACTCCCAAATAGCTTTGCTGGTATTAACTATCAACCGGCTAGTCCCAGTATCTATCAGCCGCGAATCGGACTGATTGGCTGCGGGGGAATTACACACGAACATCTCCGAGCCTATCGCGCGGCGGGCTTTGAAGTCGTAGCGATGTGTGACGTGCTCATCGAGCGCGCTCGTCAACGAGCACAAGAGTATTACCCGCAAGCGGTGGTGACGAATGACTGCGCCACGATTCTGCGAGATGAAACCATAGCCGTGGTCGATATCGCTACGCACCCAGAGCAGCGAGTCCCCATTATCGAAGCAGCTTTGCTAGCGGGTAAGCATGTGCTGAGCCAAAAACCGTTCGTGATCGATTTGGATGAAGGGCTGCGGTTGGTCGAGCTGGCGGAAAAGCAGCAACTTTATTTAGCAGTCAATCAGAATGGACGCTGGGCACCCCATTTCAGCTACGCGCGGCAAGCGGTAGAGCGTGGCCTTTTAGGAAATGTCTTTGCAGCCCATTTAGGATGTCACTGGGATCATTCTTGGACAGCGGGGACTGAGTTCGAGAAGATCAAGCACTTGATCCTCTACGACTATGCGATTCACTGGTTTGATATCGTGCGTTGTTTCTTTCCTGGCAAGCTAGCAAAACGAGTTTTTGCATCGACCGCGCGGGTACCAGGGCAATCTCTGCGACCGGCTCTATTGGCTCAGGTTTTGATCGAGTTCGACGAAGGACAAGCCACGTTGGTCTTTGACGCAGGAGTCCCGCATGGGCAATTGGATCAAACTTACATCGGTGGCTCGAGCGGAAGTTTGCTGAGTCAGGGATCGAGCATTCAAGAGCAGACGTTGACTGTTACAACCGCCACGGGGAGTTGGACGCCACATCTACAAGGGAAATGGTTTCCGGCTGGTTTTCATGGGACTATGGGTGAGTTGTTGTGTGCGATTGAAGCCGGACGCCCCTGCTCGATCAGCGCTCGTGACAATTTGAATAGCCTTGCCTTATGTTTCGCTGCAATCGCCAGCGCCGATAGTGGTAAACCTATTGAGCCCGGCACCGTGCGCTGCTTGCCTAGCGAATAGCAAGCATCAGTGAACCTCAGACGCTAACCGTGGGCTCCTATTGCTTTGTCTAATTTTGACTTCAGGGTTGCGGGCATTTTACCCTCCCGCGCGTAACAGTTGCTACAGCAAGTAGTTTTGATTCGCGGGAGGGTCGTCGGCGAGCCCCAGCGAGCTGGCGGGGAGGGGGAAATGCTCAGTGTTTTCCCTCCCCGATGACTCGCCAGGGCTCGCATCGACCCTCCCACGAAATAGTCTGCCCGCTGGTGAAACCTAACTGCGTGGGAGGGTGAAGTACGATGCACTGCACGCAAAAATTAAGCTGAGTCAAAGGACTGCTGCGTGAGGTATCGCGCCAAAACCCCACTTGCAGGTGGTGATAAAGTTTGCGGATTACGTCGACTTTTACGAAAATGCAAAATATTCGGATTGCGCTTAATATTCTGATTGGATCGCGACGATGACAAACGTGACACCCAGACTAGATAGGTTGGGTTAACTTTGCGGCCTTCACTTTCCAATCCGAGTGAAGGCGTTTTGATGCCAGTTTCGCTAGGGAAGGCGCGGCAACCGTGAATAGAACTATCGCCTCAGTTGCAATCACTTTGTGCTTACTCGTCCAGGCTTCGGCAGACGCTCAACAGCGTTCGCAGCCCAGTCGCTCGAGCGGTTCCACTCGACAAGCACCGGCTACTAGACCCGTTGGGACCGCTGCAGCTCCAGCTCGGCCACAAGCCACGCGGTCGAGTCGTCCAGGTAACGCGGTCAAACCAGCCAGTCACGAGCAGATCGTGTCTGGGGAGGTCATTTATGATGACGGTGGCATGATCGATGGAGGTTATGTAGCGGACGGCGGCTGTGCCAGTTGCGGAGGTGGCGGCTGTAGCAGTTGCAGCTCCGGTGGCAGTTGCGGTATCGGTGGAGGCGGAATGTGCAATTCCTGCTCCGCTCCGAACCAGTTCTGCATTTGCTTTCCGTCGCACGGTTGGGTACACGCTGAGTACTTGAATTGGTATCCCGATGGGATGCGTATTCCAGCACTTGTGACCACTAGCAATCCGTCCACCACGGCACGTGCCAACGCGGGTGTGTTGGGTTTGCCAACCACCTCGATACTCTACGGTGGCAACAATATCCTAGAGGATAACTTGGATGGCTTCCGCATTCGCTTCGGCTGGTGGCTCGCCGCGTTTCCGATGTGGGGTGTCGAAGGAGAGTATGTTGGGTTGGGAGAGAAATCAGAATCTTTCTTCCGCCAGTCCAACGGCACTCCGATCATCGCCCGGCCATTCTTCAACACATTGACGGGTCGCGAGGACTCTGAGTTAGTTGCCTTTCCTGGAGTGATCGGTGGCAGCATGGCTGTCGACGCGACAACTCGCTTGGATGGGGCTGCGGTTCGCTTCCGCCGACAACTTTGCTGTTCCAATGGCTGTGGTTTCTCGGCAATAAGCTGTCAAAGCGTCCCCACATCCTCGCGCCTGGATGGAACGATTGGTTATCGCTTCTGGGAATTGAAGGAATCATTGCAGATGCAAGAGCGACTCACATCGCAGTTGGCCAACGACCCTGGTAGCTTTGTGATTACTGACCGCTTCGATACCCGGAACTTATTCAACGGTGGTGAATTGGGAGTACTGTGGCAAGGGCGTCGCGGCTGGTGGTCGCTCGATTTACTGATGCGATTGGGGATTGGCAACAACAACCAAAACGTGACGATCAGCGGAACAACAGCGACCACTGTCAACGGAACCACCACGAACAGTACCGGTGGATTGCTAGCTCAACGGACCAATATCGGAAGCTACGAGCAAAATCGATTCACGATGGTCCCAGAGTTGGGAGCCACGGTCGGATATCAGATGACGCGTCGGCTGCGAGCGACGGCTGGCTACTCGTTAATCTATATGGGTAATGTGGTGCGACCAGGCGATCAAGTCGACCTAGACGTTAATCCCAACCTACTACCTCCTGAAAATGTCCCCTTTACTGGTCCACTCCGACCTCAGTTTAACTTCGTTGAGACCGATTATTGGGTACAAGGTCTGAGCTTTGGTGGCGAGTTCCGCTGGTAGGCGGAGCCGACGTCCCTTCCCCGCACGCGGCGCATCAGGGTTCGACCTTCCAGCATGGATTAGTCGGACCCTTTTGCATTAAGTGGCGGTTCCACGGAAGGAGCAAGCTCTATGGCTAGCTTTATCACTCGGTTACTATCTCGTTTCAATGCCCCTAAACGAAATCCCCGAAGCCGCCGCGATTCCAGTCGTAAATTGCGGGTCGAACAGATGGAAGCCCGTCGACTGATGGTCGGTGACTTGGGGGCGATTGCGGGCAACATCTTCACCGACCTCACCGACAACGGGTTCGACGGATCCGACACGGCGCTCGTCGGTACGGCTGTCTATCTTTACCGAGATGGTGGCAATGGTACCTTCAATAGTCAGGGCAACTTCGGTACTGCTAGTGGCGACGACACGTTTATCGGGACCGTCAACTCCAACGGAACCGGCGACTATCGCTTTAACAACCTAGCAGCCGGCTCTTACTTCGTTGAGCAAGGCCCCGCCGCTGGTAGGTTGCAACGCGCGGTCGAAATGGTCAAGACTGTCAATATTGTTGACGTCACTGCGATCGATGATTCTCTCCCGATAGGTACCAATGATGCGCTTCCTGTTGGAGCGGACATCCGATCAAATGGCATCGCCAGTCTTAAGATCGATACGTTCAACGTGTCGCCCACATCACCTGACCCACTGACAGCGACTAGTGGCGGAACAGCATCGGATCAAATCGCTACTGCGGTAGGTGAAGCCTTAGGTGGCGAACGTGACATAGTCATCAACAACTTGGTCGGTGCTAACAACATTGACGTGGCAATTAATTCGGGCCTGCTCACTATTAGTCCTGGTGCCGGAACTGGGGGTAACGTCATAGTTTCCTACGACGGTGTTGATGCCAGCCCAACCACCTTGGATCATGGGACGCTCGGGCTTGTCGACTTGACGGTCGGAGGAGGCGAAGCCTTTCATTTATTCTATGGTTCCGAGGCAGGTAACACGCTGACGATCGACGTATACAGCGGTGGTTCTAACTTTTCTTCGACCACGATCAATCTAACTGATACTCTCAGCGGCGGAGCGGCTGCAGCAGATTTGTTCATTCCCTTTTCGGCAATCAATACCAACACCGGTTCCGGTGCTGACTTTAGTGCCGTAACGGCCATTCGCTTTCAAGTGAACATTGCTCCAGGTGCGGATGCCGAAGTGGATTTCACGCGCATCGTCGCGGCTGATGTAGCTACCCGCAATTTCGCCAACTTGAATCCAATGTCGCTTGGAAATCTGGTATTCCGCGACAGCAACAATAACGGCATTCAAGACTCTGGTGAGACGGGTATCCAGGGAGTTCGCGTCGAGTTGTACGAAGACACCAACGGTAGCGGTTCCTTCGAAGCAGCCTTCGACACGGCTGTCGGCACGGCCCAAAACACCGATGCCAGTGGCAACTATCTGTTTAATAATTTGTTCCCTGGTGAATACCTGGTGCTCATTCCCGATTCGCAATTTTCAGTCGGGCAACCACTGGCTGGCTTTCTAACCAGCTCGGGTAATGATCCGGCACCAGACCCCGACCTATCGGTCATTAATGGGGACGACAATGGTACGTTGATCGCCGGAGTTGGCGTTGCCTCGGCAGCTATCACCTTGGCATCAGGTGCCGAACCTACCGACGACGGAGATACAAATCCCGATTCAAATTTGACGCTCGACTTTGGGTTCGCACCAGAAATCGATTTGGAAGTCCTCAAGACGTCGGACGTCACGACTGTTGCCGCCGGTAATCAAGTCACTTACACCATCACTGTCCGCAACAACGGCGGCGGGCCTGCTACCAATGTTCTGGTCCGTGATAATCTACCTGACCTTGCCCCAGATGCGCTGGTGATCGTTTCAGCCACGGCCACCGGCGGTGGAGTGGTAACTCAAACCGGATTGAATACCGGTGAAATTGAAGTTGCCTATGCGACACTGGCCGCGGCACAATCCGAGACCATCACCATTGTTGTTCAAGTTCCTGCGGCTGCGGTCGCCGCAGCCGCGGCTACAAACACGGTGACCGTTGCCGGCGATGGAGTTGAGACCAACCCCAACAACAATTCCGCCAATCGCGACATCGAGATTACTCGTCAGTCGGTGTTGACTATCACCAAGACCGACACTCCCGACCCGAACAGTGTGGGTGGGACGCTGACCTATACAATTTTGGTTACCAACACTGGACCATCAACGGCCAACAACGTCGTCGTCGCTGATACACTCCCTGCCGGTTTGACCTTCGACAGCGTGAACAGCACCGCTGGAACTGCAAGTGAAGCCAGTGGTGTCATCACTGTGAATATTCCGACGTTGGCGGTCAATGCGTCAGCCACGGTTACCGTCGTGACAACGATTCAAACTGGCTTCGCAGGGACCACCATCCCCAACTCGGCGACCGCTCAGGCCGACGATGCCGCGCTTGTTACCGCCACTGCCTCCACGGCCGTCAATCCCAGTATCGATTTGCAGATCACCAAAAGCGATAGTATCGATCCAGTCAACCGTGGAGCACAATTGACTTACACGTTGACGGTCTTTAACGATGGACCCAGCGGAGCGACCAACGTCGAAGTGGTCGACACGCTCCCGTCGGACGTTACTTTCGTTTCGGCCACCGGTGGGACGGTAACAGCCGGAACTGTCGGATCGAGCAACCCAGTGACAATCTCTCTGGGAAGCATGGCTTCGCAAGAAACCCAAATCATTACCATGATCGTGAACGTGTCGCAGACCGCCGCTACGACCTTCAACAACACTGCGCTGGTGCGCTCGACCGAATCGACGGCAGGCTTTGATCGAATTACGACCAATAACACCGCCACGGAACCGACCAACACCGAAGCGGTTATCGACTTGGCAATTACCAAGACCGGTTCGGCCAGTCCAGTCATTCCAGGACAAGCCTTGGTGTACACGATCGTGGTGTCCAATCTCGGGCCGTCTGATGCAACCCTAGTAAGCATGACCGACAACTTGCCCGATGGAATTCGCATTACTTCGGCCACTTCGACCGCTGGGACCGTGACCATTCCCGCTTCGGCCCAAGACACGACAGCAGCCAACAACGATGACTTGGTGGTCAACATCGGCAACCTCGCCAGAGACGGAACCGTCACGATCATCGTCAATGCCACGGTCTTACCAGGCACGACTGGCACGTTGAACAATGTTGCGACAGTAGCCACGACTGACACCAGTTTGACGGAGAATGTGACGACCAACAACACCGCGTCAGTCACAACCACGCTGACACCTGAGATCGATTTGGCGATCACCAAAACTGATTCGATCGACCCCGCCATCGCCGGTAGCCCATTGACGTATACGATCACCGTTACCAACAGTGGTCCATCCACAGCGACAAACGTTAACTTGACGGATGTTCTGCCTGCGGGGGTGACATTCACGAGTGCAACTTCCTCGCAGGGGACAGTTACAAATAATGCTGGGACTGTGACCGGCAACCTCGGAACCTTGGCACCGGCTGCGACCGCGACAGTGACGCTGATCGTGGGAGTGAACGCCGCCACGCGTGGAACGATCACCAACACTGCCAGTGTGCAAGCGACCGAAACCGAACCGATTACTACCAACAATTCCGCTTCGCAAGCTACCCTGATCAACGGCAATGTAAATCTGTCGATCACTAAAACTGATTCGGTCGATCCCGCGACCGCCGGTGGGCCGTTGAGCTACACCATTGTCGTGACCAACAATGGACCATCCACGGCTACCAACGTTGTCGTTACCGATACGCTCCCCAGCACACTCACCTTTGGTACCGCCACATCGACGGTAGGGACCGTGACCAACGCTGGCAACGCTCTTACTGCCAATGTGGGAACACTGGCCAGTGGGGCCACAGCCACCATCACTGTGAACACCACCATCGCCACCACGGCGACCGGTTCGATCAGCAACACAGCCAGCGTCACAGCGGCTGAGAATGAAACCAACACCGCTGATAATTCGGCTACGCAATCGACTCAGTTGGTGGTGCCAGGAAGCATATCTGGATTCGTCTACGTAGATGTCAACAATAACGGGGTCCGCGATACGAGTGACACACCGATTCCGAACGTTCCCGTCGCATTGACCGGCACAGATACATTGGGAGCTGCTGTCAGTCGCCAAACCACCACCGATGCCACCGGGGCTTACACCTTCGGCAATCTGCTCCCTGGAACCTATCAAGTTGTCGAAACGCAACCTGAGGGATTGCGGGACGGACCAGTAAATGTAGGAACCGGTGCCACCGGCACGCCAGGCACTAACCAAATCACCAGCATCCAGCTTGGTAGTGGTGGCAATGCCCAAGCCTTTAACTTTGGCGAGCTGCGTCCAGAGCTAAGCAAGCGTCGCTTCTTGGCCTCGACCGATCCCGCCGCTCCGTAAGCCGCCGATAGCGTTAACTTCTAACAAGTTCCAAACCGAAACCCTTGGCCAGTAAAAACTGGCCAAGGGTTTGGTGTTCCCAAGCAAATTTCTTGCTAACTCCACACCAATCCCAACGGCAAGGCGTGGGGAGTGATTGGCCGCTCCGATCGTAGCAAACGCTTACGCCCTACATCGTTTTGGGTTTCTGTTCACTCATATTCATTTGCGTTTCCAGGCTTGTTTTCCTGTCTCGTTCTCTGGCTTCTTTCAGGCTCATTTTCTCGCTACCTCACTCTGGCTCCCCTAGCCCCGGTACTCCGGGGAGAGGGGTTGGAGGTGAGGGGCTGTTTTTTCGTTCACCCCCACTGCAATTCCTACGCAGCCTCCACAGTCCACCCAAACTGGCGCCTTGGGACTTTGACACTAGCACCAGCCTGGCCTATACTGAAGATTGCGCAAGCTGCGGGAAGTGAACGATCCGCATGCCTGCTCCCTCCCACTCCCACCTCTCAACTGGACGCCGCACCCGTGTTCAGTTTCAACGTATGACGGAAGATGTTTGTCGGACGAGTCGTAAACAGGCTCTCCGTAAAATCGCAGCGTTGGCCCCTCTCAACCAACCCTACGTAAGCTGTATGTCAGTTTTCAATTCACACGCCAGGAAACCAGTGGAGTTTCATTGCCATGAAGTGTTTGGGGAATCAATTATCGCGTCGTAGTCTCCTTACCGTGGGAGCTGTGGGAGGGCTAACACTAGCCGACTTATTGCGACTGCGCAGCGTACTCGGCGATCAGAAGAGTTATGACTTTATACCAGCCAAGGCGGAGAGCGTGATCCACGTCTTTCTTCCCGGCGGAATGGCTCACCAGGAATCGTGGGATCCCAAGCCTTACAGTCCGCTCGAGTATCGTGGTGAGATGGGGACGATCAAAACGAATACTGGTGAAGTGGTCTCCCAAGTTCTACCTAACCTGGCGCAGTGTGCGGACAAATTCACGATCATTCGTTCGATGACCCACGGCGAGGCGGCGCACGAGCGTGGAACGCATAATATGTTTACGGGCTACAAACCGTCGCCAGCCCTGATCTATCCCAGCTTCGGGAGCGTGGTCAGTCATGAATACGGTCCTCGCAATAATCTGCCGCCGTACATCTGCATCCCCAATCGCCCCAATGAATTCGCTGGCAGTGGCTACTTGAGCAGCTCCTACGCCCCCTTCAGTTTAGGAGCCGACCCAGCCCAAGATGGCTTTAAGGTTCAAGACTTGAATATGCCCAGCGGCGTCGACGTCGGTCGCTTCGCCCGCCGACGAACTGCGCTCGATTCGGTCAATGAATACTTTGCCACACGGCACAACGCCGATGCGGTCACTGCCATGGATAGTTTCTACGAACGCGCCTACAGTCTGATCAGCTCCGAGAAAGCGCGCGAAGCGTTCGACATGGAGAAGGAGGACGCCGCCATGCGCGATCGCTATGGTCGCAATCAAGCTGGGCAGCGTCTGTTGCTAGCGCGACGTTTGGTCGAAGCGGGCGCGCGATTTGTCTCATTAACCTACGGTGGTTGGGATATGCATACGCAAATCACCAACGGCTTCAACAAGTCAATGCCGCCACTAGACCAAGCTCTAGCGGCACTGATCAATGACCTCGATTCGCGTGGACTACTCGACACGACATTAATTATGGTCAGTAGCGAATTTGGTCGCACTCCCAAGATCAATACCGACGCAGGTCGCGATCACTGGCCCAAGGTCTTTAGCGTTATGTTAGCCGGTGGTGGCATCAAACGCGGACTGGTATACGGCACGTCCGACCCCACCGCTTCGGAGCCCGATACCGATCCAGTGTCACCCGAGAATTTGGCCACCACCATTTATCACTTGCTTGGCATTGTGGCTGATAAGGAACTGATGGCCCCCGGCGATCGACCCATCGAAATTGTTGATGGCGGCAAAGTTATCAAAGATCTGCTGGCATAGGTGCGAGTACGTTTCGTAAACGGATCGCTCCTGCCAAATATGCACTTGCAGAAGTTGCACAACTCTCAGGCTTCCCATTACTCCAAGCCGTGGTAGGTATCCCATTCATGTTTCCCATGCGAAATTCGTCGCGCATGCTTTATAATGCCAACGCCCAAAAAGTGGTCCGCCGCAGCTGGTTGCTCAATGGCCTCATCCTGTGGTTCACCATCTGCCAAACCCTCCGCGCGGATGATCCGAGCATTGCGCTCCTCACTCCGGCTGGCGTCGAGCGTGGAACCGAAACAAAAATTGTGATTTCCGGTACGCGATTGGCCGACGCGCGCGAATTGCTCATCTATCACACCTCGGCTGGTGCGGCCACTGCGCTCCCCGTCAAAATCGAAGCGATCGATGTCACAGCCGAGAGTGAAACCAAAGTCAATCTGACACTCAAGGTCCCAGCCGATTGTCCACCTGGACTTTTCGCCGTGCGACTAGCCACCGACTCAGGGATCAGCAACCTGCGTTACTTCGGTGTTTCCACGCTACCACAAGTCGCGGAGGTCGAGCCCAACAGCGACTTCGCAACACCGCAAATCGCCACGCTGGGGACAACAATTAACGGAGTCATTCAGACCGAGGATGTCGACTACTATGCGCTCGATCTCTCTGCGGGACAGAAGGTAACCGTTGAACTGGAGGGGCTGCGACTGGGGACTGAATTCTTCGACCCAACCGTCTCGATCCTGGATGAGAACCGCTTTGAAATCACCAGTTCCGACGATGCTCCGTTGCTTCAACAAGACTGTCTCTGCTCCCTGAAAGCTCCCAAGACCGGACGGTACATCATCGAAGTTCGCGAAAGTAGTTTTGGTGGCAATGATCGCTGCCAATATCGACTGCACGTCGGAGATTTTCCGCGGCCAGTGGCCGTCGTTCCTTCAGGCGGTCGTCCAGGCGAACTGATCAATGCCACTGTGATCGATGTGTCAGGCGAGACATGGTCGGAAGCCATTCAGTTGCCAAGTACGCCTGGAGATTTTGACTATGTTGCCAATCGCGCTGGCAAACTCGCACCGTCGCCAAATAAGCTCCGCGTGGTAGAGCTCCCCAACGTGCTCGAGAGCGAACCTGACGATGAGCATGCCGCCATCGTGGCAGTCCTTCCTCCGGTCGCCTTCAATGGTGTGTTACAAACCCCCGGCGACGTCGATTGGTTCAAGGTCAAGGGTACCAAGGATCAAACGCTCGAGTTCGCCGTTTACGCGCGTCGCACACTTCGCTCGCCAGTTGATAGCTGGCTAGAGATTCATAAAGTCGGCGGTGGACGGCTGGCCGCCAACGACGATGTTGGTGGTCCCGATAGCGTTCAAGCCTTCAAGTTCCCAGAGGATGGTGAGTACCTCATCGCCATCAAAGATCAGCTCGAAGAAGGTGGGCCAGCGCACGCCTATCGCATCGAAGTCGCGCCAGCCAAGCCGACCGTTTCGCTGGCCATCGATGAATTGGTGCGGTACTTTTCGCAGACCATTGAAGTCCCTCAAGGTGGGCGAATGGCTGTTTTGCTACGCGCCCAACGCGTAAACTTTGGTGGTGAATTGGCATTGCGATTGCAAGATGCGCCAGCGGGGATGGAGTTGACAACTCCCACCATCGCCGCCGATCAATCGTACATCCCCATGCTGATCAAGGCATCGGCGGAGGCACCGCTGGACGCTGCTTTGGCACCGCTAGTGGTGGAGACGCTCCCCGACGGCCCAGGCGTGAAAGGGGCGCTCGATCAACGGACCTTGCTAGTCCGAGGGCAAAACAACCGCGACATGTGGGGACACAACGCTAAGCATCTAGCCGTGGCTGTGACCAAGGCACTTCCATTCTCCATCGAAGTCGTCCAGCCCCAAGTCCCCATTGTCCGCAACGGCTCCGCGAATTACGTCGTCAAGGCGAAACGCAATGAAGGTTTTAAAGAACAGATCTATTTGCGAGTACTGTATAATCCGCCAGGCTGTTCTGCCAGCGGCTCCATTCGCATTGAACCCACTCAGACCGAAGCGCTAATACCAGTCACGGCAAACGATAAGGCAGCCATTGGAAACTATCCAATCACCGTGTTGGCGCGAGCCAAGTCCACTAACGGCAGTGTGTGGCTGGCATCGGAGTTCATCAATTTTGAAGTGGCCGATGCGTTCTTTGATTTTAAGTTCGGCACCACGGTCATCGAACCGAATGGCTCCGGGACTGTTGCCGTTGGACTCGAGATCAAGCAACCGCCAAATGACGAAGTTGAATTCGAGTTGGTCGGCCTGCCAGCTGGCGTTACTTCACCGGCTCCTTTAATTGAGCTGTCGGGCGCGATGACGCAGTTGAGCTTTCCTATCTCAGCCGCCGCCGACGCGCGAGCTGGCAGCTTCAAGACGTTGGTTATCAAAGCCACGATCAAGCGCCCCACTGGCCAGATTGTGCAAACACAGGGGACGGGTGAAATCCAAATCGCCGCACCGTTGGTCACTCCCAGCGTGGCCGCCAGTCCAGCCGCTTCAGCCCCCGTCGCGGCCAGCGAGAAACCGTTGAGCCGATTGGAACAGTTGCGACAAGCTAAGGAATTATTACAAAAAACGAGTCAACCATGAACGCGATCCGAACTCTGATAACCATCGCCGCCGGCCTGACGCTGACCGTTGCCGTGCAGGGGAACGAGTCCAATTGGAAATCTTTGGCGATCTATCCACCAGAGATTAAGCTCGCCACGGCGGCCGATTTCCAAAATGTCATCGCTGTGGCCGAGCGGTCCGATGGTGTCACGCTGGACGTGACCGAGCAAGTCACTTGGACGGTCCAACATCCCGAGTTAGTTCAGTTCGAAAACTATCGCGCGAGTCCAGTGAGCGATGGCGAGACACAACTGCAAGCAACTTGGCAGGATCTCTCCGCTCAAGTACCGCTGGTTGTTACTGCTGCCACCACCCCGCGTGCGACCAGCTTTCATCTGGATGTCATGCCAGTGCTCACTCGTGCCGGTTGCAACACCGGCTCATGCCACGGTGCCGCCCGTGGCAAAGATGGTTTTCGACTGTCATTGTTCGGTTTCGATCCAGTCGGAGATTACCAACGTATCACACGCGAGATCGGCATTCGTCGCATCAATTTGGCGATCCCTGAACAGAGTCTGATCTACCTCAAGGCAATTGGCGGAGTTCCGCACTCAGGTGGCAAACGAGTCGAACCGGACAGTCCCTACGCGGCCACGCTCCGCGATTGGCTACAGCACACAGCCCTGATTGACGCGGAAGTACCCCCTGCGTGCACGCAAGTCGAATTGTTTCCCAAGCAAGCTGTCATGGAAGGGGAGGGAGCCACGCAGCGATTGGTGGCTGTCGCGCACTTCAGCGACGGCACGACTCGCGATGTGACGTCACTCGCCTCCTTTAGCACCAACAACGATCGCTCTGCCGCGGTCACTGACACCGGAGCCATTACCTCTGGCGTGCGTGGTGAGGCCTTCGTGATGGCCCGCTACGATACACACACCGTTGGGACTCAAGCTCTCACGCTCCCCGCCGGATTGCAATACACGGCTCCCGCAGTGAGCGGCAACTATATCGATCAACTAGTCGGCGAGAAATTAAAGAAACTCCGTATTCTCCCCAGTGGCCAATGCACCGACGAAGAATTTTTGCGACGCACAACGATCGACATCGTCGGCTTGCTCCCCACCGAGGAAGAGTACTTCGCCTTCGAAAAAGATTCAGCCCCCGATAAACGTAGTCGCTTAATCGAGCGCCTACTCGAGCGCAAGGAATTCAGTGAGATCTGGGCCATGAAGTGGGCTCAACTGTTATTGGTCAAGAGCGACAATCAAGTCAGCGTCAAAGGTGCCTTTCAATACTCGACCTGGCTCACCAATCAATTCGCTCAAGAACAACCACTCAATCTCATCGTTCGCGATTTGCTGTCCACTAGCGGCGGTGTGTTTGAACAGCCCGCCACCAATTTCTATCAAGTCGAGCGTGATACGCTCAAGACGGCTGAAAATGTAGCGCAGGTCTTCATGGGCATTCGCACGCAATGCGCGCAGTGCCACAATCACCCCTTCGATCGTTGGACCCAGAACGATTACTACGGTTTTGCATCGTTCTTCGCTCAACTGGGACGCAAGACCGGTGAAGACTACCGTGAAGTGATCGTCTACAACCGTGGCGGTGGCGAAGTTCCGCATCCACTAACCAAGAAACCGCTCCCTCCCAAGTTTCTCGGGGGCGATAGCCCCGATACCAAGGGTCGGGATCGTCGTCAGGTGTTGGCCGACTGGCTAACCAGTCCCGACAATCCGTTTTTCGCCTCCAGCATTGCCAATCGCGTATGGGCCCATTTTACAGGCACGGGCATCGTCGAACCAGTTGATGATATTCGTGTTAGCAATCCAGCCAGCAACCCTGAACTGTTTGCCGAACTTGGTCGTCGACTAACCGACTATCAGTTCGACCTGAAACAACTCGTGCGAGATATCTGCAATTCAGAAACCTACCAGCGGACAACCCAGCCCAACGAGACCAATCGACTCGACACACGCAATTACGCCTTTACGAAGGTCCGACGTGTGCCTGCCGAGATGTTGCTCGATTGCATTTCGCAAGCCTCTGCGGCGCAAGATAAATTCCGTGGTTTGCCACAAGGTGCACGCGCCGTGCAAATCGCCGACGGCACGACCAGCAATTATTTCCTAACCACCTTCGGTCGCTCGCCGCGTACAACTGTTTGTGATTGCGAGGCGAGTACCGATCCCTCGCTTTCGCAAGCCCTGCATTTGTTAAATGGCAATGCCACTCAAGGGAAAATCCAACAAGGGAAGCTGATCAACACTTGGCTCGATTCGGGTTTGTCGGTTTCACAAGTCATCGAGAATATTTATGTGCGTTCACTATCCAGACGCCCCACTCAAACCGAATCAGATAAGTTGGCCAAGATGGTCGTTGAAGCTGGAGACAATCTAAGTGGACTCGAGGACGTCTATTGGGCTGTGCTCAATAGTCGTGAGTTCATGTTCAATCACTAGCAAGTTGGTTCCAGGTTCCAAGTTCCAGGTTCCAAGTTCCAAGTTTCAGGTTTCAAATAACAAATAACAAATAACAAATAACAAATAACAAATAACAAATAACAAATGACAAATGACAAATGACAAATGACAAATGACAGGTGCTGCGTTACTAGTGCTCTGACCACATTAGATTTTGGGGTAGTGGACGAGGCAACGAGTCCGTTTGGTTCAGTAGATGCAGGGGACTCGTTGC